>CAZYFO010000001.1:0-6384 GCA_964646955.1 uncultured Bacteroidaceae bacterium
ACTCCCGTGGCCAAGGGATCTAAAGTTCCCGCATGTCCTACCTTCAGTTTCTTAACTTTCAGTTTTTTACAGATGCACAGCCTTACCTTATTTACTACCGCGAAAGAAGACCATCCGTAAGGCTTATCAAAAGATAAAACCTCTCCCTCAAAAAAATCCAATGCCATTCGTTCAGGACAGTATTAAAGTTAATAACCCGACGATAGCGCAGTATATTCCAAAGTATAAAAGTTTTCCTTTTCGTACTATAGATATCATCCATTTACAGGCAGCGCAGCCTGCTAAAAATGCTCCAATGAATCCTATTGCAAGCACTCCGAATGATGTTCCACCGTCAACTGTAGCAGTTTCCGTATTCTGAAACATGTCGACAAAATCCAATAAAGCTTCTCCAAGTATGGGTGGAATAACCATCAGAAAGGAGAATTGGGCTAGTTTATCTTTTTTATTCCCTAAAAGAATACCAGTAGCAATGGTTGTTCCTGAACGAGAAAGTCCAGGAAAGACCGCCACAGCTTGAGAAAGGCCAATGATAAAAGCATGCAATAGAGATATATTCTCTTTTTCACGCGGTTTAGCAAAATATGAGAAGGAGAGTAAAAGTGCTGTACAAAGCAGCATAATTCCTACAATTGTCAGACCTGAACCGAAAACCTCTTCTACCGTATCTTTGAAAAAAACACCTACAATGCCAATTGGAATCATTGATACAACAATCTTAATAGCATATTGAGAGCCTTCGTTAAGATTGTTGTAACTATTCCACGACTGACGCTTGAAGAGATCCCGGAAGATAAACATTATCTCCCTATTCAGAATTACCAAAGTACTTAATACAGTAGCGATATGTACTAATATGGTAAACTTGAGGTTTTCCTCCCCTTCTATTCCGAATAAAGATGACATTATAGCCAAATGCCCGCTACTGCTTATAGGCAGATATTCGGTGAAGCCTTGAAGCAATCCTAAAATTAGAGATTCCAACCAGCTCATTGCTTATTTTCCTCCTCTGCTTTTTTCTTTGGTCTAAAGGCAACAGCAACTATTATTGTTAAGAAACCAATCAGAGATACTACAGGAGCAACTTTGATTCTTCTCACACTGAAGATGTCCGGTTCAAAGACTTCGTTAGTACAGTTAGGTCCGGTCATAAGCAGAAAACCTATTATTACCAAAGCCATTCCGATTGCTATCAGGATGTAGTTTGTCTTGCCAAACGCCAGTTTTTTGTTATCCATATCGATTTATTTTATGTTATTTTAGATGTAATACAATTCGCCTGATTTCATTCTCAAAAACTTATTTACCGAACTGAGTGCGCAGAGATATGTTATCAGTAGTCCGAGAACTGTAACTATTACAAATACCGGAATGATAATATTCTGACTCATAATCACTGCAATGGCGGGTTCATATTTTATGCCGAATCTCAATCCGAAATATATGATTAGCTCAGCAATTACAGCAGATGCAAATCCTATCCAAAGATTGCGAATTATGAAAGGCTTGCGTATAAAAGACCATTTCGCACCTACCAACTTCATTGAATACAGTACAAAACGCTGTGAATAGACAGTTAGTTTGATAGTATTGTTTATTAGTGCAAAAGATATTAGGGAAAGAAGTGCAGCAAGCAAAAGAAGTATTCCCGAAATCTTATGAATATTACTGTTTACAGTATCCAGGAGCTCTTGCTGATAGTTTATCTCACGTACTCCTGCTTTTGAAGAGATTTGGTTTTCTATCCACTTCAAACTATCGGAGCATGCATAGTCGCTTTTGAGTTTGATGGTGAATGAAGCATAGAAAGGATTATATTGCAGGAACTCAGATGGATCAACTCCCATCGCTACACTCATTTCTTTTAGTGCATCGTCCTTAGAGATATATGTGCACTCTTTATTGTATGGAGCTTTTGACAGACTCTTTTTCAGGGAGGATATATCTTTGTCTGAAACGTTATCTTTCAGTACGACCTCTACGGTCATCTCTTCGCGAAGTTTACGGGATAAATCATTTGCCGTAAGTAACAGAAGGGTTATTATCCCAATTAGAAGCAATACTAAAGATGTACTGATGCATGCTGTTATGAACAGTAGATCTATTTTCCTTTTTTTCTTATCTTTTGTCATCGTACAAGTTTATTTCTTTCTGAAAATGTAAATTAGTGAACTACTGCGTTCGCGATGTCTTAGTGATGTATACCATGAGTATAAGCCTATCAAAAATCCTTTGAGATGAGGAAATTTATGATTCAAGTTCTTTTCTGACAACATTGATATGTAAAAAGAATCAAATGGCATTCCTTCATGATGCATCATAGTAAACCCGTATTTTCCAGCCAACTTATTGATTGTTACCGGGTTGAAATGCCACAAGTGTCTTGGTACATCTAATGCAGCCCATTCTGCTCCATAATACTCTGCATCTATAGAACCTATGTTAGGAGCGGCAATAAGCAGTATCCCGTTTGGCTTCAGTAACTTATAAAAGGTTTTCAGCAATTCGTCGGGATTGTGAGCATGCTCAAAAACGTGCCACATAGTAACCACATCAAATGAACCTGGTTGCAGAGATGGCAAATCCTTTGTATCATGCATTCTATGATGAAAGAATTCCAAAGAGAATAATCTTTCTTCATGATATCTCTCAATTGACGTTACCCTCCATCCGCGTCCAACCATACAATTTGAGAAAAATCCGGTTTTAGCACCATAGTTCAGTAGATTTCCCTTACTAAGGTAGGCATATCTTTCAACAATATTTGCCTTACGAATAAGCATCAGATATCTTACTCTGTAATATATTTTGTTGAATAATCCTTTTGGAGCATCTCCCAATATCAGTTTTTGCTTCAGTTTCTCGTATCTCAAGAGATCATCTTCTAATGGGGAACCCTTAGTGAACACAAAACCACAATCTACGCATTTACTCAGAGAAAAATGTTCCTTGCTAACTGCATAATCAGTGCAATCTGCAAGAAAATTAATATGCTTTCCTCCACAGAGTGGGCAGAATTCAAAGTCTTGATAGTTCATCTATTATATGAAAGAGGTGCATCGCACACCCAAATAGGCGGCAAAGGTAATATCTGACAATAGGGGTTGTCAAGTGTTTTGCGAAAAAACTTACTTTATTTTTTTACTTCTCCTATCAGAGTGGCCGACGAAGCGTCAATAATTCTTACCATTACGAAATCTCCAGGCTTTAATTCTCCCTTATCAAAGACGACAGTTCTGTTCTGTTCTGTTCTTCCGTACAGTTGGCTCCGCGAACGCTTAGAGTATCCTTCAGCTAATACCTTATATTCGCGTCCAATGCACATACGGTTGTTTTCTAGAGAAAGTTGGCTCTGGAGTTCAATCATCTCGTTTAGACGCCTAATCTTGACCTCTTCCGCAACATCATCAGGAAGGTGTTTGCTGGCGAAGGTACCGGGACGTTCTGAGTAGCGGAAATTGAACGATGAATCAAAACGGCATATCGTCATAAGAGATAGAGAGAGCTGATGGTCTTCCTCTGTCTCAGAGTGAAACCCTGTAAATAAATCTGTTGATAATCCGCAGTCGGGGATAATTCGTTTAATATTTTCAACTCTTTCCAAATACCACTCTCTTGTATATTTTCTATTCATCAACTCCAAAATTCTGGTGCTACCGCTTTGGACAGGCAGATGAATATGCTTGCAAACATTCGAAACTTCGGCAATTACGCGTAACGTATCATCACTCATATCTTTCGGATGGGATGTAGTGAATCTGATGCGCATGTCAGGAACGGCTTCTGCAACTGTTCTAAGTAATTGAGGAAAGTCTATCTTCATTCCGTCTTTCTCAAAACGGTAGGAGTTTACGTTCTGTCCCAAAAGAGTAACCTCTTTATATCCCTTTGCTGCCAAATCCTTTACTTCAGACAAGATGCTTTCCATATCACGGCTTCGTTCACGACCGCGAGTGTATGGTACTATACAGTAATGACAGAAATTATTGCATCCGCGCATAATGGAAACAAATCCTGATATGCGGTTACCGCAGATTCTCAGAGGTAGTACGTCGCGATATGTTTCTGTTGTTGAAAGATCAACATCTATAGCCGAGCCGCCGCTTTCCACTTGTGCAATCAAGTCCGGCAACGCCAAATAGGCATCCGGTCCTGCCACAACGTCTACATGATGATTCTTGATCAAATCTTCTTTTGTACGTTCTGCCATGCAACCCATGACGCCGATGATCATAGCTTTATTTTTTTTCTTTATCGCATTCAATGCCTCCAATCTGTTCCAGATCTTCTGTTCGGCATTCTCGCGAATGGAACATGTATTGAGAAATATCGCATCGGCTTCGTCGATATTTTCCGTTGGATCAAATCCGGCCATACGCATTATTGAGGCAATTACCTCACTGTCGGCCACATTCATTTGGCAACCGTATGTTTCTATGAATAGTCTCTTGATTCTCTCTTCGGACATATTAGTCTATACTTTTTTGATATTCAGCTGCAAAGATACTCATTTTTCATCTTCAATTTCTTTTAAAGAAAAGGAATAAAAGTGTACTTTTGCACACCGAAAAAAATAGTAAAACAAAAATATAATATTCGATGGGATTTAGAAGACTTACAGCCGCAGAAGCGGCTCGTTATGTAAAAGATGGTGACAATATCGGTCTTAGCGGATTTACCCCGGCAGGTTCTCCGAAAGCAGTAACCGCGGAAATTGGGAAAATGGCTCATGAGTTGCACGAGCAGGGTAAGCCATTCAAGATTGGAGTTTTTACCGGTGCGTCTACCGGTGATTCTTGTGATGGTATTTTGTCGCGCGAACATGCTATCAGGTACCGTGCTCCTTACACTACGAATTCAGATTTTCGTAAAGCAGTAAATAACGGCGAAATTGAGTATAGTGATATCCACCTCAGTCAGATGGCTCAGGAACTCCGCTACGGTTTTATGGGTGAAGTTAATATCGGCATCATTGAGGCTTTTGATATTTCTGATGACGGTAAAATCTGGGTTACTGCTGGTGTAGGTATCGCTCCAACGGTTGCCAATCTTGCAAAGAAATTGATTATTGAACTTAATGCCGCACATACTAAGTGTGCAAAAGGTTTACACGATATTTATGAACCATCAGATCCTCCTTACCGTAAAGAGATTCAAATATACAAGCCGAGTGATCGTGTTGGACAAGAATATATTCAGGTAGATCCTTCCAAGATAATCGGTATTGTAGAAGTGAACATTCCGGATGAGGCACGCGGATTTTCGGAATGTGATGAGGTTACCCAACAGATTGGTCATAACGTAGCGCAGTTCCTAATCACAGACCTTCATCGTGGAATCATCCCGAAATCATTCTTGCCATTGCAGAGTGGTGTTGGTAATGTGGCAAATGCTGTATTGAAAGCTCTTGGTGAGGATGCCAGTGTTCCAGCTTTTGAGATGTACACAGAGGTTATCCAGGACTCGGTTATTGATTTGATACGTGCAGGTCAATGCAAATTCGGAAGTACCAGTTCTCTTAGTGTCAGCAATGAGACACTTCAGGGAGTTTATGACGATATGGACTTCTTTAAAGATAAGCTGGTGTTGCGTCCTACAGAAATCTCAAATAATCCCGGAATAGCCCGTCGTCTCGGAATTATTGCAATGAATACTGCTCTTGAGGCAGATATTTACGGCAATGTTAACTCTACACATGTTTGTGGTGTCAAGATGATGAATGGTATTGGAGGTTCCGCAGATTTTACCCGTAATGCATTTATTTCTATTTTTAGTTGTCCTTCAGTTGCAAAAGGAGGTAAGATTAGTGCATTTGTACCAATGTGTTCACATGTTGATCACAATGAGCATAGTGTCAATGTTCTTATTACTGAACAGGGTATAGCAGATTTGCGTGGAAAATCACCTAGAGAACGTGCAAAGGTTATTATTGAGAATTGCGTTCATCCTGACTACAAGCAGTTGCTTTGGGATTATCTCAAGATCTCTGAGAAGGGACAGACTCCGCACAACCTCTGTAAGGCTTTTGCTATGCATGAGGCTCTTCGGTTGAAAGGGGATATGCATTTGACGGAATTTTAAAATTCCGTCAAATGCATATTTGACATTTTTCTATTCATCCTCCTTCCAGTTGCAGTCCTTCGGACAAATTAATTGTTTGATAAATTCCGTCAAATGCATATTTGACATTATCTATTCATCCTCCCTCTGGTCGGAGTCCTTCGGACGAAATAGTTTATAACATACCGTCGTTTATATAACAAGTTTGTTGTTAAACGACGGTATGTTATTTTTATAAATTATCTTCGCTTCCGATATGAAGATTCTAATAACAGGTGCAAGCGGCTTTATAGGCAGCTTTCTAGTTGAAGGAGGTCTGCAGCG
>CAZYFO010000001.1:6484-68561 GCA_964646955.1 uncultured Bacteroidaceae bacterium
GACAGGATTTGGGCTTTGAGGCCGACTATTCACTGCAGAGCGGTGTAAAAGAGACCATCAGATGGTATATTGACCATCATTGGCTCTAAAATGTGTTTTTACTGAGAATCTATTTCAAAATATTTATTTCTATTATTCGAAAGTTGAAGTTTTATGTACATCCATTTATTTAAATTTTGAGTGAAAGAACAGAAAAGTCTATGCCAAGTAACTTCATCTTCTTTATAATCACAGGCAGTTCTTCATCGATAAACACCTTACGCATTTTTTCTAATACAATATCTTTGGCATTGTCAGATACGTAGTAACCTATTCCGCGTTTATTGTAGATGATGCCGTCTGATGTCATTTTTTCGTAACAACGCATTACGGTATTTGGGTTTACCCCAAGTTCCGCCCCTAATTCACGTACCGACTGGATACGCGATTCAGGCATTAGCTCTTCCTTCAGTATGCTTTCACAGATGCTGTCTGCTATTTGCATATAGATGGGCTTATTTTGATTAAATTCCATAGTTCGCAGGTTTTAATGTTTGATTGTCTTTAACCGGAACCAAATACCGGCTAGTAGGCAGCAATTTGTAATGGAATCTGATATAAGATCAACTCTCATTATTTTTCTTAATAATACTGCTATTTTTTCTAAGTAATTCTCAGTAAGGATACTTGGACTAATATCTCCCTGAACATTTCCCAGATCCAAAATATCCTCTATGTTACTTAAGTAATACGGCAAAAAGAAAAGAGAACTGAAAATCATTGATATAATAAGATAGCATCCAATAGTTTTGGCGATTTTTGACCGTTTGAAGATTAGAGCACCTAGTAAGAAGAATAATACTATTGATAATACATCATCAATGAACATCCAGGGTTTTATTACGTCAAATTTCAAAATGTCAATTTGCGAACCATCTTCTAAAAAGGCTATATTACCATTATTCTTTTTAATGATTTCATCAAAAAGATTGATAGAGAGAATCGGTTCTCCGCAGTGACTGTCGAACAAGCAGATCAAAGCGTCAATACTCAGATGAATTGTTATGAAAATGATAGGAACTATTATACAACTGATTATCAGCATCGAGATATATTTTTCAAGTCTGGATGCCGGTAATAGTATAAATGATGTGCCATCCTTTTTGTTCGTAATATAGCCGTAACATTGTTTTGGAGCGGTTATCGATGTAATAGCTAAAAAAATAAGAAATATAAAAACCCTGGAACCAGCTCCGTTGTAATTTCCGTAAAACCCATTACCCATAAAATCTCCATCCAGAAATATGATTCTTAGGAACTGTTTAAATAAATACACGAAAAATCCGGAACATGAAAGAATCAATAAGCTAAGCCAATAACGGGTAATGAATGATTTTAAATCAGTAGTTAAATATCTCCCGAATCTATCTATATTAAAAATGTCGTTCTTCATATTTTTATTGTTTTATTTGAATAAATCCTTGAAAAAGCTCTTGTGAATATGTGCTGTATTGAAAAGAGCCTCAATGTTAACTTTACTCTCTGCACCTGTCTTGTTTACTGAAACCTGAACACTGCAACCGGGAATCATTTCGCTGTATAATGCATCAGGATTATGTTCAGATGTATAGTCAAAGAAGAGTTTCTGGGATATCTGATCAATGCTCGCATTCAATAGGACATCATGACGATCCAGAATAATTATAGGATCAATGATGTTTTCCAGATCACGTACCTGATGAGTGGAAATCAAGATAGTAGAATCGTCAGATGTATAACGAGTTACGGCTTTTCTGAATTGGGCTTTTGAAGGAATATCCAATCCATTGGTAGGCTCGTCCATAATTATATATTTGCACTTGCATGCCAAAGCAAAGCTGATATATGTTTTCTTTAGTTGTCCTAAAGACATTCGGTCCATGCGCTGATTAGAGTCATTCTCTAGTATTCTCATTATCTCTATAAAAGTGGATAAATCAAAATTATTCCAGAAGCGTCCTCTGTCAGAAGCAAAATCTATTGCCTTGTAAGGTATGGGTTGAACCTCGTCGGGAAGGTAATATATATTTCCTAAGAATGATGGTTCTCTATCATAAGGTATTTGCCCATCAATCTCGATTTCTCCATATTGAGGTTTTTTTAAACCGCAAATAAGAGTAAGTAATGTGGTTTTTCCCACTCCGTTTTCGCCCAAAAGGCCATAAATTTTCCCCTCTTCCAACTGGAGAGAAATATCTTTCAGTACAGTCTCACTGCCGTAACTGAATTGCAGATTCTTAATGGTTACCATATTCTAGTTTATTTTATTGGTGCACTACTTTACTAATACACCGCAAAGATATAATGAGTTTTTTATTTACCAAAAAAAAATCGTTTTTTTTATTTTCTCAAAAAAAAATTGTGATAAAGGGTCCGAAGAGGTTTTTTGATTAGATTTTGAGGTATATTTGAATATTTGGTGACTCTTTTTCATAACTTCGTAAATCAATAAAATTAATAATATGGGTAGATCTAACAACACCGGTTTGCGCTTAAATAGGAAGAACATTGCCGAAATGGTGATGGATTACTTCAGGGACAATCAAGACAAATTGATTGATTCTAAAGAATTATTTGATCTGCTGAGGTTAAAGACTCATCCTCTGCGTAGTTTGTGCATTGATGTGGTTACGGATCTTGTAGAAGATGGTTTTCTAAAAGAAGATAAAGGCCGTTTTCAGTTAGCGGCAAAAAGCAAATTTTTAGATGGCGTACTTCAACGTAGGGTAGGTGGTAAGAACTATTTGGTACCAGAGGAAGGAGTAGATCCGATTTTCGTTGCTGAAAGAAACACAGCAGGTGCCATGAATGGAGATAAGGTAAAAGTTGTTCTTTACGCTCGTCGTCCTCGTACTGAGGCTGAAGGAGAGGTTGTGGAGATACTTCAACGAGGAAAAGATTCGTATGTAGGTACACTTCAGGTTAAGAACAAATGTGCATATCTAGTAACGAGCAACCGTTCTGATAAGGATATTTTTATTCCCCTAAATCAACTGAAGAAGGGACGTGACGGCGATAAAGCTCTTGTAAAAATCACCATGTGGCCTGATACCCCAGATAGAAACCCTGTTGGAAAGGTTATTGATATATTAGGTGCAGCCGGTGAGAATAATACAGAGATGCATGCAATTTTGGCGGAGTTCGGTTTACCTTACAGCTATCCCGAGGAATTGGAAGCAGCTGCAAATGCCATTTCAGACAAGATTCCGGAAGAGGAGATAAATCTTCGTGAAGATTTTAGAAAGGTAATTACATTTACTATAGACCCTAAGGATGCAAAGGATTTTGACGATGCCATATCAATACGCCCGATTAAGAAAGGACTTTGGGAAGTTGGTGTACATATAGCAGACGTCAGCTATTATGTTACGGAGGGAGGACTAATTGACAAGGAGGCATTTAAAAGAGCTACTTCCATATATCTGGTAGATAGAACAATACCGATGCTGCCGGAAAAACTGTGTAACGATTTATGCTCACTGCGCCAAGATGAGGATAAGTTGGCATATTCCGTGATTTTTGAGATGACAGATACAGCCATTGTGAAGAATTATAGAATAGCCCGAACCGTGATACGCAGTAATCGCCGTTATGCATATGAAGAGGTTCAAGCTATCATAGAACGTGAACAACAGGGTGGACATGATAAACTGCCCGGAGATGAATATATAAGTGAGATTATGACTCTTGACGGATTTGCAAAGACCTTGAGGGAAAAACGTTTTGCAGATGGAGCTCTAAGTTTCGACCGTATTGAGGTTCGTTTTGATATTGACGAGAAAGGGCGTCCGATTAGTGTCTATTTCAAGGAATCCAAGGACGCAAATAAGTTGGTTGAGGAGTTTATGCTTTTGGCTAACCGAACTATCGCTGAGTCTGTTGGCAAGGTTGGTGGTCGTGTTCCAAAGGTATTTGTGTATCGTGTTCACGATGTTCCGGACCCTGATAGGATGTCCAATTTGGAGCAGTTTGTTGCAAAGTTCGGTTATAGGGTCAAGACAACCGGAAAGCCTATTGATATGGCAAAGTCCATGAATAAGTTGCTTAATGATGTTCGTGGGAAAAAAGAACAGAATGTTATTGAGACGATCTCAATCAGGTCTATGCAGAAGGCCATATATACTACAGACAATATAGGGCACTATGGTTTGGCTTTTGATTATTACACTCATTTTACATCTCCAATCAGAAGATATCCGGACTTAATGGTTCATCGATTATTGACTCGTTACATTGGTGGAGGTCGTACTGTCATGCAGGCAAAGTATGAGGAACTCTGTGAACATTGTTCGAATATGGAGCAGTTGGCTGAATCTGCAGAGCGTTCCAGCATTAAATATAAACAGGTTGAATATATGTCCGAGCGTATGAATCAGACCTTCGATGCTGTAATAAGTGGTGTGACAGAGTGGGGAATATATGCCGAGATTATTGAGAACAAATGTGAGGGAATGATACCAATCCGTAGTCTGGGTGGTGACTACTATGAGTTTGATGAGAAGAATTATTGTCTGATAGGGCAGAAGACTCATAAGCGCTATCGTCTGGGTGATCCGGTTAAAATTCAAGTTGTAAATTGTAATCTTGAACGCAGGCAGATGGATTATGAATTGGTTGATTCGAACAACCCCCATGTCTCACCGTTGGAAGAGCCCAAAAAGAGCAATTTCACTAACGGAAAGAATAAGAAAAAAAGGAGATAGAATTTCTTCCTATAAAACAAGAACGTGTACCTACTAAGTACGCGTTCTTGTTTAATGAAGTATTGAAATGTTGTCTATTCTTCCGGCTCTTTTCGAAGTGTGAACTTGAAACAGAGTCCTCCGGTAAGAATATTTTCGGCTGTTATATCTCCTCCATGATGTAATACGGAGTGTCTTACTATAGCCAGCCCCAGTCCGCTACCCCCGTCTTCACGACTGCGGCCGATGCTATTGGCTCTGTAGAAACGTTCAAACAGATGCGGTAAGTCATTAGCTCTAACTCCAACTCCATTGTCAGAAACCGTGAAATGATAAAAAGAATCTTTTTCACCGTCATATCTTATGGTGAGTGTGGTCCATTTTCCGGAGTATTTTATTGAATTCTCAATCAGGTTCTTGAATAGGGAATAACAGAGGGTGTGGCTCCCTTTAATCACAAGATCCTCTGGGATATTCATCTTGATACGTATGGAGTTATTGTTGATGCTGGAGTCGAAGCTTTCCAGAATCTGTTTTACCAGATCATGGAGATTGAAGGCTTCATTCTCGAATACAGTGTTGGATTCCTCAATCTTACTCAAAAGTGAAACATCTCTAAGAAGTTCGGAGAGCCGAACGGCTGCAGTGTGGGTACGTTCTATGAAAAGCTGTTTCTGTTCATCAGAAAGGTCAGGCTCCATGAGTGTCTCTGTATATGCTCTGATTGAACTGACGGGAGTCCTTAGCTCGTGGGATATGGCACTCGTCATTTCCGCCTTCATAGTGGCTTTTGCTTTTTGCTCCTCAATGATATTCCTTTTAAGATGTTCTATATCAAGTCCAAAACGTCTTGCAATTCTCCATAGAAAGAATAAGGAAAGCAGGAATAACCCTATAGATAGAATAACAGAATTTTTGTTAGAGCGCAACAAGGATTTTGTGTAATCATCATAAGGCAAGGCGACACGTATATATTTATTGTCAATGTGAATGGCATAATATAAAAGAACCCGTTGTAATGATTCGGAGAAACGTATACTAGAACCACTTTCGAATTTTTTGGCTTCAATTATTTCCGGCCTTGAGAAGTGGTTCTCCTTCGATTTCGCATTATGGATTTTATTGTCGTAAAGAACTTTTCCACTTTCATCGATAATTGTAATTCTGAGGTTCTCTGGGAAAAGAGGACTTACACTATCACGAACTGCAACTCTTGCATAAAGGTCCAGTCTCTCTTCGACTAACAGTTTTGTATATGTCTGTTCTCTTCTCTGATGATAAATCACAACAATCGTAGTGAAGGCTGCGAAAACCATAAAGAAGTAGAAAAAAAGTTTGCCCTTATATGAAATATTCGTTTTCATCAATTTTCAATGCAATAACCGTAACCGCTACGATTTACAATCAGATCTCCTGCAGAATTGATTTTCTTTCTCAGTCTGGCTATGTGCACATCAACGGTGCGCTCTACAACACAGGAGTCATCGGGCCAGACTTTCATAAGAAGTTCTTCTCTGGAGAATACATGCCCTATCTTTTGCAAAAAGAGAGACAAAATGGAAAATTCGGTTTTTGTGAGCTTAATATTCTCTCCATCGACAGATACATTTTTCGTATCAAGGTCAAGAATAATATTTTTAAATTTGATTGCCGAACTGTGTGTTGAGGCTCTTGAAAGAACGGCCTTGATGCGAGCCTGGACCTCTTTAATTGAGAAAGGTTTTGAGATATAGTCATCAGCACCCACGGAAAATCCCTTCAAAAGATCCGCTTCGGTATCAAGGGCAGTAAGGAATATAATTGGAATATCATATCCTTTTTCACGTATCTTTTTAGCAGTTTCAAATCCATTAATACCATTCATCATCACATCAAGTAGTATTAAGGAGAAATGATTGCCTGACTCTTCCAAAATGTCAAGAGCCTCAATTCCGGAAGAAGCAGTCTTTACGGTATATCCGTTTTTTTGCAGGTTGAAAGCTAAAATATCCAGCAAATCAATCTCATCGTCAACTATCAGAATACTGTCATTCATTTTTTCTGCTGATAAATGTCTACAAATATAGCTATGTTATGAAGTAAATGATGTAATTCAATATTACATTTTATCAAGGAATGATTTTTTGCCGTGACGTACATCTCTTGCTTCAATGAAGAAAATAATATCTTCAACAATATTACTTGTACGGTCTCCCATACGTTCAATCCTTTTTATGACGGTGTACAAATATAGTGCAAATTCCGTCTTTTCATTGTTCTCTTGTATAAAAGAACTCAATACATGGAAGGACTTCGCATTGATTTCATCCAGAATATTGTCCATCTCAAGAACCTCATTACATCTTGAGGTGTTTTCTTCAATAAGGGAGTCTCTTGTCATAGCTAACATCTTGGATGCGGTCTGCATCATTTTTTCTAATTGCAGATCTTCAAAAAGTTTTGAAGGAATGGGTTCTTTGAACTTATCTTTCACGCAGATGGAAATATTCTCCGCAAAGTCTGCAATACGTTCCAGATTGTTTGTGATCTTCATTAGCGACAATATAAACCTTACGTCTACTGCCACGGGAGAAAAAAGAGTAATGAAATCTGCGGATTCACGATCTAACATCAGCTCGTGAGTATTTACAAAAGGTTCCACGGTAATTACCTCGTGCGCCTTGAGTTTATCTCCGGTACGTAAGGCAATGAATGATTTCTCAACTTGAGATTGGACTATGTTCCACATCTCAATATGATTGCTCTTCAGAGCTTTCAGTTCTTTAATTGTCTGTATCATACTATCCGAATCTACCTGTTATGTAATTTTGTGTTGCCTCTTTCGACGGATTGAGGAACATTTTTTTAGTAGCGTCGAACTCAATCAGTTCGCCCAAATAGAAGAATGCGGTTTTGTCAGAAATTCTGGCAGCCTGTTGCATGTTATGTGTTACAATGACTATTGTAAAATTCTCTTTTAATGATACTATCAAGTCTTCAATCTTTGATGTCGATAAAGGGTCCAATGCTGAAGCAGGTTCATCCATTAGTATGATCTTCGGTTTGATAGCCAATGCTCTTGCAATACATAGTCTCTGTTGTTGCCCTCCGGATAAATTGAAAGCTGATTGTTTAAGTTTATCTTTTACCTCTTCCCATAAAGCGGCCCCTTTAAGTGAGGATTCTACGTTTTCACTAATTAATTCATTATCTTTCTCTCCTGCAATACGCAGTCCGTATGCCACATTCTCATATATAGACTTCGGGAAAGGATTGGGCTTCTGAAAAACCATTCCTACCTTTGCTCTAAGGGCATCTACGTTTACAGACTTATCATAAATATTCTCACCTTCTATGAGAATGGTTCCTGTGAGATGAGTATTGGGAATCAGATCGTTCATTCTGTTAAGCAACCTAAGGAATGTGGATTTTCCACATCCGGAGGGTCCGATAAGGGCTGTTACCGTATTGGGGTCGATATCAATAGATATATCTTTTAATGCATGGAAATTGCCGTAGTCAAAGTTGACGTTTTTAGCTTGAATTATACTCATTGTTATGATAATTTCTTTTGAAAATGATTTCTTAACAGATTTGCTGTCAGGTTAATTATAAGTACAATTATAATCAAAACCAAAGCTGTTCCGTATGCCATAGGTCTGGCAGCTTCTATGTCCGTTCCGCTGGTTGTCAATACATATAAATGATAAGGTAAGGCCATGACCTGATCGAATATGGAGCTGGGCAGTTTTGGCAGAAAATAAGCTGCAGCGGTAAATAGAATAGGAGCAGTTTCTCCGGAGACTCTTCCGACTGCAATAATCAGTCCGGTTACTATGTTTGGCATTGCCATTGGGAGGGTTATTCTTCCGACAGTTTGTATCTTGGTTGCTCCTAATGCTCTGCTTCCGTCTCTATAACTATCCGGAATGGCTTTCAGTGCTTCTTCTGTAGTTCTTATTACGACCGGCAGTACGAGAAGTCCTAATGTAAGTGAGCCGGCAATTATACTATCTCCAAAACCAAGTGTATTTACAAAAAGAGCCATTCCGAAGAGGCCGAAAACAATGGAAGGAATACTTGAAAGATTGTTAGTCATTATACGTATAAATTTTGTTATCCAATTGTCTTTTGCGTACTCGTTGATGTATATGCCGGATGCTACACCGATTGGAAATGCAATTATTATTGAGCCGGCAACCAAACAAAGTGTACCTACAATAGCCGGTAATATACCTCCTTCCGTCATCCCTTCTGTAGGAAAGCTCGTCAAGAAATCCCATGAGATGACTTTGCTACCTTGAATTATAAGAAATAAAAGAATCCACACCAATACTCCGACAATTATCAGCGTCATCAGTCTGAAGATCCAGAACACGATGTCTTGTTTCAATCTGTTTGTATTCTTCATCTGTTATCTTTGTTTGGGCCTTTTAGCTGAAAATATCTCTGCGACTATACTTATAATCATTGTTATAATGAAAAGTACCGTTCCCAACATGAACAACGCTTCATAATGAATACCTCCAGCAGGTGCTTCTCCTAATTCGGCTGCAATGGTAGCAGGTATGGTTCTCATAGGTTGTAAAAGTGAATTTGGAATAACCGCCGCGTTTCCGGTAACCATCAATACAGCCATTGTCTCTCCGATAGCTCTTCCTATACCAAGAACAAATGCGGCCATAAGTCCGCTTACGCAATAGGGCAATGTCACTTTGAATATTGTCTGCAGATGTGTTGCCCCAAGTGCCAATGATGCTTCTTTTGTTGCTACTGGAACAGTTCTGATAGCATCCTCAGCTACGGTTATAATAGTAGGAAGAGCCATAATAGCTAAAATAAATGCACCGGTGAGTCCTGTTTCACCGACCGGTAGATTAAAGACTTTCTGTATAAGAGGTACTATAACCACAAGCCCGAAGAAACCATAAACCACCGAAGGAATACCGGAAAGGAGTTCAATAATAGGCTTTAATATTTTTCTCATCTTCGGTGATGCAAGTTCTGCCATATATATTGCCACAGCCAGCCCGAATGGCAGTGCGAACAGAATTGCGCCTAATGAAACCCATAGAGAGCCTAAGATAAGCGGCTTTGTTCCGAATATGGCCGACGGAGTAGCAGTAGGAAACCATTGTCTGCCATTGAAGAACTGTTTAAGAGTGATTTTTTCGATTTTCAATTTCTTGAATTCACCTTTGGTTTCTAAATATATATCAGGAACATAAGCTATTATGGAACTATTTTCCTTAATTATTTTAGATAGAACCTCAGGAATATATTTAAGCTCTTCTCCAAGTTCTTCTTCCGTAGCATATTCAGTAATATTATCTATTCTGAAAGTCTTTATCTCGGTATCCGAACCTCCCAATTGAGCCCAATTTGTATACTCACCGTCGAAAATCTGTTTTATCTCGGATGCGCTTAGTGTATTTATTTTATTGGACTTGTTAAGTACTATTGAATAACCGGGTTCTACACTGTCCTTTGAAAAAAGGCCTGCACCTTGTTTAAATAGAAATATAATTATCAAAAGGATTACAAGTGAGGTGATAGCCCCACTTGTCATTAACAGCCTTTCAACTATATATTCGGAAAATCTTCTCATTCAACAAATTTCTCATTTTAAGATATCTATATATCCTATTTTTTTGACAATCAATTGTCCCTCTAATGAAGTTACGTAATCTATAAAGGGCTTTACTTTAGATTCGTTTTTCTGAATATAATAAAAGAACAGAGGTCTGACAACCGGGTAACTGCCGTTTTTTGCATTCTCATATGATGGTGTAGTAAATTTTACCCCGTCGTAACTTATTGACAACGGTTTGATATTTTTTGTCACATATGCCAATCCGACGTAACCGATAGCCCCTTTTGTCTGGCTTACTGATTGAATTACCGCACCGGTAGCCGGCATGGATAGAGCGGATTCTGTGTAGTTCTTATTATTCATAATACTCTCCTTTAGAAATTCGTATGTTCCGGAACTGCTTTCTCTGGCATAGACAATAATCTTCATATCATCTCCACCCACCTCTTTCCAGTTTGTTATTTTGCCGGTAAAAATACTTTCCAACTGTTCCCGAGTTAATTTTGAAACCTTGTTTGCTGGATTAACAACAATTGTCAAGGCATCCATTGCGATAATCTTCTCAACCAACTTGTCTCCATTTTGCTGAATCTTCATTTTCTCTTCAAGCTTTATCTTGCGGCTGGACATGGCGATGTCGGTGTTATTCTCAATTAAAGCCGCTATGCCTACTCCTGAGCCTCCTCCTGAGACGGTAGGTTTAGCATTTCTATTCACTTTCATGAAATTCTCAGCCTCTTGTTGTGCAAGTGGCAGTACTGTGTCAGATCCTTTGATCTTCTGTGCGGATACTCCGAAAACCATCATGACGGTTATTACGGATAAAACAATTCTCTTGATCATAATTTTATTATTTTGCTTTTATTCGCTTGCAAAAATAGATGTATGATGTTACGAAACGACTTCATATTTGTTACCATAATATTAAGATTCCGCATTTTTATTCCTAGACTCTTCTCAGAGCTAAGTCTAAGTAAAACTCTACCTATTGATGGTAATCTGTATTTACGTAATGGAATATTACTTTGTGAAGTAAATCATCGGAATCATATTTGAGCTTTGTAACAGCTGTCCGTTTTTCGAAACATCGGACATTACGGTGGTAATTACTCTCCGAACTTCCCTGTTTTCCCAGTGCCCGAGCACACTCTTTTCTGTAACAGCGTACCATTACCGAAGAAACAGTTAACTGTTTTCGTCGTAATTGCGTGCAATTATCTTGAAAACAGCGCACAGATATGGCTGTAATTGTGCACTGTTTTGACGGAAACAGTGCACTGTTTCTGAGGAAATCACGTTGTCATGGTAATTACCCTCACAACGTGATTTTGGGAGTACAATTCTCGATTTTTTGTATTATATTCCAGCTCGCCGCCGGTGCATAGAGATAGTAATTATTATTAGTATTATTTTTATAGGTGAGATTTCAAGAAAGAGAGTTGCTGCATGTCTACCTGATGATTACATTATTGACAACGATTGAATTGGAAAAACCACTTTGTGACAAGCGATTCGTTTGACAGGCGCTGAGTACCCGATTCCGACGAAACGATTCGTTTGACACAATCCGTCATCCCGATACAGACCAATCGATTCGTTTGACAGTAGTATGCAAAAAAATGACACTGTGCTGATTCCGATTAAATCCCTGAGTAGAATTTTAGCCATCTCCCTATCAGACGCGAGATGACCAGCACTAGAGGCGGCACTCCCGTATAATTCTCTATGCCCACGATTTCGGACTCGCTGAACATCGTGCTGCGGTCATTAGGCGGAAGCTGTCTGATGCGCTGACGCAGACGTGGCTGAGGAAGATTTCGAACTTAAGTTTACTTATGAAAAAGAAATAACTGATTTAGCCCTAAATGTTTCCATGAAGAGGGTATTATTGAAGTTTATCGTATTTTTTTGCAGAATAAAACATATAAACTTTCAGAATAAAATGTATTACCTTTGTCTATAACTCACTAAATGAGGTAAATTGAAATAAAATGATAGTAAGAAGTAAAGCCCCGCTCAGATTGGGTTTTGCGGGAGGAGGTAGCGATGTGTCTCCTTATAGTGATATTTATGGAGGATTGATATTGAATGCTACCATAAATCTCTTTGCATATTGTACAATAGAGGAGACACATGATGATACCGTTTCATTGAGAGCTACGGATTTGGGAGTTGAAATCGCATATCCATTAAGCAAAACCTTACCTATTGATGGCAATCTGGATCTCCACAAGGGGGTATTTAATAGAGTAATTAAGGATTTTGGTGTAGAACCAAGAGCTTGTCGTATTACAACCTATTCTGATGCTCCAGCTGGAAGTGGATTAGGTTCTTCTTCTACAATGGTAGTGTGTATATTAAAAGCTTTTGTTGAGTGGTACAATCTTCCTATGGGAGATTATGAGATAGCTCGCAAGTCTTATGAAATAGAGAGAATAGATTTGTCTCTTAGCGGAGGAAAACAGGATCAATATGCTGCAGCCTTCGGTGGATTCAATTATATGGAGTTTTTACCGGAAGGAACCGTGATTGTTAATCCTCTTAGAATCAAACGTTGGGTTGTTGACGAATTGGAGTCATCGATAGTCTTGTATTATACCGGGGCTTCTCGCTCCTCGGCTGCAATTATAGAAGAGCAACAAAAGAATACAAGTTCCGGAAACGAATCTGCAATATCTGCCATGCATCGTATTAAGCATAGTGCCATTGATATGAAACGTGTCCTTTTGGAAGGAAATATCAAGGAGTTTGCATCTATATTGGGCCAGGCATGGGAGGATAAGAAGAAAATGGCTACAGCGATATCCAATTCCATGATTCAAGAGGCTTTTGATGTAGCTTTTCAGGCTGGAGCAATAGCCGGAAAGGTTAGTGGCGCTGGTGGAGGTGGATTTATAATCTTTATGATGGATCCTACAAAGAAACGCTGTGTTATTGATGCTTTAAATAAGATGCCCGGACAGATAGTAGGATTCCAGTTCAGTGATGGTGGAACGCATGGTTGGAAAATATACTCGTAATATGAATATGGTCGTAATTAAAGAAGAAATAGCCCAATCAATCGCTACTAAACAGGCGATATTGGATGATAATGTATTATTGTCTCTAATTGGAAAAGCAGCTGAGGTTCTTACCGATGCTTATAAAAATGGTCATAGTGCATTATTAGCGGGAAATGGTGGTTCAGCTGCTGATGCGCAACATTTAGCCGGTGAGTTGGTAAACAAGTTCAATTTTGATCGTCCAGGGATTCCGGCTCATTCGTTAAGTACAGATACTTCTGTTATGACAGCCATAGGAAATGATATAGGTTATAAGTGTCTTTTCTCTAGACAGCTTCAGGCGCAAGGTTCAAAAGGTGATGTTTTTATTGGAATATCAACTTCCGGGAACTCGGAAAATATTATTGAGGCCCTGAAAGTTTGTAAAGATAAAGGAATCATTTCTGTCGGTTTGACGGGACAGGCTCCTTCGCAGATGAATGACCTTTGTGATATTTGTATCAATGTACCTTCCACGAAAACTCCGAGAATTCAGGAGTCCCATATTTTGATTGGACATGTTATTTGTTCAATCGTAGAAGAAAATCTTTTCGGCGACTTAAGAAAAGTATAATGTTTGATGTTATAATACTGGCCGGTGGTATGGGAACTCGTTTGCGTTCTGTCGTAAGTGAGGTACCTAAATGCATGGCTCCGGTTGCCGGAAAGCCGTTCTTGTATTATATTTTAGAATATCTGAAACCTTACAAACCCGGAAAAGTGGTTTTGTCACTCGGCTATATGAGTGAAAAGGTTATAGATTGGGTCAATACAAGTGCCCGCATTTTATATGATTATCCGATAGAATGGGTAATCGAGGATGCTCCTTTAGGAACGGGCGGCGGAATTAAATTGGCCTTGAGCAGATGTTCTTCTCAAGAGGTTTGCATTCTTAATGGAGACACAATGTTTAAAGTCCCGTTGGATATCTTATGCCGTCTACATCAAGAGTCATCAGTAAATATCTCTTTGGCATTGAAACCTATGACGGATTTTTCCCGTTATGGAACGGTTTCGATTGCAGAGGATAATACTATTACTGAGTTCAATGAGAAACGCTATTGTTCTCGTGGGCTAATAAATGGAGGCATATATTTTATCTCCCGAAATTCAGGCATATTCGATGGAATGCTGGAAAAGTTTTCTTTTGAAAAGGAAATATTGGAATCGTTCGTCAGAAAGGGAGAACTGAAGGGCTTCTCTTTTGACAGCTACTTCATAGATATTGGTGTTCCTGAGGATTATGAAAAATCTCAGACCGATTTCAAAGATTTTCGATGAAAAAAACACCTATTGATTTATTAGATAACTGCGATACCCTGTTTCTTGACAGAGACGGAGTAATCAACGTATTACTTCCCGGCGATTATGTAAAATGTTGGGAAGAGTTCCGTTTCGTTGATGGTTTTCTTGATTGGATAGGTGGTGTTAGCTCCCATTTCAAGCATATCATCATTGTAACAAACCAACGAGGTGTTGGTAAGGATCTTATGAGTATGAATTCTCTTGAGGAGATTCATTCTAGGATGATATCCGAGATTGAAAAATCAGGGGGAAGGATTGACGCAATATACGTTTGTACTGCATTGGATGATTCCGATTACATGAGAAAACCTAATACGGGTATGATAGAACTTGCCATGAAAGATTTTCCGGATATATCGATGCAACGTTCTATCATGATAGGAGACCAGGAATCGGATAGAAAGTTTGCAGATAATTGCGGAATGAGATTCCTTAAGGTCTAATAATCAGTTCCCTTGGATTTACCGTTTTGAGGCTTCAAGAATGGCAGAAGTCATATTGCTCCAAGCGTACTTTTTCTTTTCCTCGTTTATTCCGTCAGAGAATTCAACTTGTCTTTCGTTCTTGAAGAAATCGATGAGCTTTTCTGCTATCTCATTTTCATCCGGTTCAACAACATAGCCTACTTTCCCGTTAGGTACAATCTCTGATAGTCCTCCTACATTGGTCACAAGCATTGGTTTTTCGAAATGATAGGCTATCTGGGTTACGCCGCTTTGAGTAGCGCTTTTGTATGGTTGAACGATAATGTCAGCTGCTCCGAAGTAATATTTTACCCTGCTATCCGGTACAAATTCACATTTCCAAATTACCAGACCTTCCAGTCCAAGTTCTTTTTCCAGTTCAAAATACTTTTCCGATCCGCTGTAGAACTCGCCGGCTACGATAAGTCTCACATCCATCTTTCTGAATTCGGACTCAGCATATGCCTTTAGCATCAAGTCTAGGCCTTTATAATCGCGAATAAGGCCGAAGAACAGCATGTATCTGAATTTACTATCCAGGCCCAGCTCATCTAAGGCCTCTTCTCTATTGACTCTCTGACCGAAGTTATCGTATAGCGGATGTTTACAGAAAATCTTCGGTTTGATACTGTCAAATGTATTAACATCCTCCAATACTGATTCGGACATGGCAATGAATCCATCGACGGATTTTACAAAGTATTTTGCTAAAAGGCGGTCACCGATACGATGTTCGTGAGGAATAATATTGTCTAATATGGATATGACTCTGGATTTTCCGTTTTTGCGTGACCCGCGTACTATGGTGCCCAGACAAGGTGCCATAAAAGGCAACCAGAACTTGACAATGACGATATCGGCTTTGGTTTTTTTTAGTTCATTTCTTACCTTGAGCCAATTGAAGGGGTTTACAGAGTTTACCTTTCTAATAATCTTCAGATCTTGAGGCGCATCTTCTTCAGAGAATTGAGTCTTTCCCGGAAATAGAAAACCCGGATATTGCATACTGAATGTCCATATTTCAACTTCGTTTCCCTCATTTTGAAATTCACGTGCCAACCTTTCGTTATAAACCGCCAGTCCGCCACGATATGGGTAAGCAGTTCCCAAGATGATTATCTTCATTGACCTTTGCTAAAGTATTTGATACAAAAATACGAATTTGCTCAGTTATTGACTGATAATTGAGTGAAAAAAACTACTTTCGCGTCTGTAACCCTAATTATCATGCAATGGAAAATAGTAACAAGGTAAATAAGATACTGCCCTATATGGCAGCATTTGTATTGTTTTTGATAGCGTCTCTGATATATTGTTATCCTGTCCTGGAAGGAAAGAGGATACAAGCAGGTGATGAATTCAATGCGAAATCTGCCATACAGGAGAGTATTGAGTATCGTCAGGAAACAGGAGATGTTACTTGGTGGACCGGCTCCATGTTTTCCGGTATGCCTAATTATCAGGTAGGTGGAGGTCGTTATCTTTCGACTACACTGATGAATCCTATCTGGAAACTGACACATCCTTCATCTGCAAAAATGCCTCTTGTTTTTCTGACATTCTTCTGTTGCTTCTTTGTTTTGCTTCGTTCATTTGGTATCGACAAGTGGTTGAGCATAGTCGGGGCCTTTGCTACAGGTTTTTCATCGTACTTTTTTATTATTGAGGCGGCCGGACATAATGGTAAAGCATGGTCTATCATGCTTATGTCAGTTGTAGTAGGAGGCTTCTATTTGATCTATAAAAAACACTATGGATGGGGAATTTCTATGACCATGATATTTACTGCTATGGGATTCTCGCCGCATCCTCAGATGGCCTATTATATGTTTCTTTTGATTGGAATTCTTTTCTTTACTGAGTTATTTATCCATTACAAAGAAAAACGATGTAAGGATTTTGCAATATCTACTCTATTGTTCATTGCTTCTGTGGGAGTAGGTCTGGGTACCGGAACGGCAAATATCTTTGCAAATAATGAATATGCAAAGGAAACAATGCGTGGAGGTCACTCTGAACTGATCAAAAACAATGATAATACTAATAAAACCAGTGGATTGGATTTGGATTATGCAACCAATTGGAGTTATGGAGTAGATGAGACATTGACATTCTTGATTCCAGGATATATGGGAACCGCTTCCGGCTACAATGTAGGTACCGACTCGAAGCTATATGAGACATTGGTTAAAAATGGAGTCCCAAAGGCCGATTCAAAGGCTTTCTGTCAATCAGCACCTACTTATTGGGGTGAACAGCCTTTTACTGTTGGATCGGTCTATATGGGCGCTATTGTATGCCTTTTATTCGTTTTGGGATTGTTTATTGTCAAGGGACCATACAAGTGGGGGTTGCTCATTGCGACATTATTTTCAGTTGCTCTATCGTGGGGACATAATTTTATGGGACTTACAGAGCTGTTTTTCGATTATTTCCCACTGTATGACAAGTTTCGAGCTGTCTCTTCTATACTGATTGTAGCTGAGGTTACGATGCCTTTATTAGGTTTCTTGGCCGTTAAACAACTTTTAGATGGAACTATAGACAAAAAGAGTCTCAATATGTATTTGTATTATTCGACCGGAATAGTCGGTGGTATATGTTTGATTCTTGCCCTGTTCGGTGGATCTCTTTGTGACTTCAAATCTTCTAATGATGCAGCATTCACAGGTCAAATACCTGAATGGGTTTATCAGGCAATCATCGCAGAACGTGCTGATATGTTGAGGAGTGACTCTTTCCGTTCTTTACTGTTTGTATTGGTTTCCGGAGTGCTAATATGGTCTTTTGTAAACCTGAATCTCAAGAGAAACTGGATGATAGCTATTTTAGGTGTATTGATTTTTGCAGATATGTGGCCGATTAACAAGCGTTTTTTAAACGATGACAATTTTGCGACACCCAAACAAACGGGCAGCTTTTATGCAATTCAGCCATATGAGCAGGCAATACTACAAGATAATGATCCCAATTTCCGCGTACTGAATCTTGCCTCAAATACATTCAATGAGGCACGTACTTCGTATCGTTTGAAATCGATTGGAGGATATAGTGCCGCTAAACTTCGCAGATATCAGGATCTTATTGACCAGTATATTTCCAAGATGGATCTTGATGTTATCAGTATGTTGAATGCCAAATATATTGTTGTAAGCGATGAAAGTGGACATGTGGTGCCTCAACGTAATCCTTATGCAATGGGCAATGCTTGGTATGTAGATTCCATAATGATTGTGGATACACCAAATGAGGAGTGTGCTGCACTAGGGAACATCAATCTGAAAAATACTGCAGTTTTGGACAAAAAATTTGCTGATTATGTAACTGATTTCAAGTCGGTAAATGATTCAACTGCAAGTGTGAAGTTAAACACCTATTCCCCAAAGGAGCTCACATACACTTCCAATGCAAAGAACGATGGGACAGTAGTCTTTTCTGAGATCTATTATCCTTATGGATGGAAGGCATTTGTCGATGGAAAGGATGCTGATATATTTAGAGTAAACTATCTCCTTCGTGCAATCAATGTGCCTGCCGGTACACATCAAATATCAATGATTTTCGAGCCTGACAGTGTAAAAAAGGGGAATACGATGTCTGCGATATTTGTCTTTATAATGTACGCAACAATACTGTCCTTTATCGTTGTTGGGATATATAAAGTTAGGAAACGCAGATCCTAATCTATATCGGATTTTTGGGTAATTGATTATTTGTTCTTTCTGGCAGCAAGCTTCCTTTTAAGCTTGTATGGCCAGCGAGATATGCGCTGGGGAACCTTGATAATCCATCTGATTACACTGTTGGAGAAAAACTGCAGATAATCGAAAAGATTAAAGTCCGGCAGTGGAATATTCCGTATTGAATAGGCCTCATGAATCAGTCGATCAATACGTTGTTTTTGACGCCCTCTGTCACTCTGAATCAGTTTGACAAGTATAGTGGGCATATTATAGAATCTGGCGAACCAAGAGTGCATACAGAGATCATTCCCATTATTGTCCAATAGGATGGTGGAGATTCCGTCAGAATGTCTTTTACTTGGCAGATACAGAGTGTTGAAGTTGGCCGCCAACCAAATGAAGAACTGATAATAGGGCTCGTACTCGTATCTATCGAAATCATAGTTTGTAATAAGTCTCTCCGGTGGGAAGTTAGCTATGAGGCGCTTCTTAACATCAGGATAATGTACTGACTTGACATCGCCTTTTGAGAACTTTGTTCTAATAAGTTCCAGGTTGAAGATGTTGAAGAACGGGTTTGTTACGATAGGATTGCCGCTACGAGGGCAATATCCTCCTCCATCAGGACAACCTGCATTGGCATATCCTTTTTCTACAACCAAGTTAGCAAGCTCAAGCACAGCTTCAATATTGACGATAAATGCATCCTCATCCACGTTTATGGCTATATCACATTCTGTATCTGCTAGCATGGTAAAGAAATATCCGTCTGCCGATTGATCGGTAAGTCTCACAATGGGGATATCTGATAGACCATTATATAGTCCACAGGAATAGCGATACAGTTTTAGGTCAAAAGAGCGTGTAAAGAACTTGACTCTTTTATTCCTAATATATTCTTTGTCAGATAAAATACTCATTACAGCATGGTTTTGTGAAAGAACAGATATATCCTGATTACGAGAATAGAGATCTTTTGGGAGAATGATATCAGTTTATCCAACAAAAAAAACTTAATGTTGTTCTTTATGTAAGGGCATCTCTTATAGTCCGGTATCATTTGTCGCAGATGATCCTGTATTGAGGCTATGGTCTTATCAGATGGCTTGACCACGTTAGTTACATAATTGAAAATAGAAACCAAATAGCCTTTTTTGAAATAGATATAGTCTAGTTCATCCTTATAGTCGTCATACCACCCGTTCTTTCGGCAAACAGCTAACAGATTATCCATGGAATCCATTTTTTGAAGATAACGTTTCTCGTCTTTCTTCATCGTCAGCGAAGGAGACCATTTCCAATATTGATACAGAGGTAGACGAACCTGGGCAATTTTTTTACAACAGATTAGCGCGCAAGCCAGCAACATACTGTCCTCAGAACTTTTGCCCGATGTGAATCTCAAATGATTATCATCCAACAGTGACTTTTTATATAAAAATGTGGTGAAGTAAGAAACATATGATATTAAGAAATCTCTTTTATTCTTGCCATAAAAATCTACACTTGATAATATTGGATTATTCCCATATCCTAAAATTTTGCCCTTTTCATCGAGAAACTGAATATTACAACAGCAAAGCTCACAGTTTGATTCTATTGTTTTTTCCAGTAGTAGACGACAAAAGTCAGAATGAATGGTGTCGTCACTGTCTACAAAAGCTATGTATTCACCCATAGCATTGTCTATTCCTATGTTTCTTGCTGCTCCGGGTCCGCTATTGAATGGCATAGAGAAGAATCTGAATGAAATGGAGGTCTCACCATAGCTTTCGATAATGCGTTTAGCTTCATCAATACTTCCATCGGTACTGTGATCATCTATGAGTATGACTTCAATTTTTCGGTATTTCTGGTCAAAGATTGACTGCAGATAAGGCCTTATCTGCCTTACCGAGTTGTACACCGGAGTTATAATGGATATCATAAGGCAGATAAATTATTGATTACTACTTCCATTCGTTTATCAAAAGAGTGCTCTTCCAATACCATCCTATAAGCAGATTCTGCTTTCTCTCCCATGTCACTGTCAAGAGCTTTCTTTATTAAAGATATAAGTTCTCCATTATTGTGATAAAGACCTATCTCTTCATTCTTAAAAAGATTTTCAATGTAGGGGTTGGCATCACATATCTGATAGGTCTTTGTACCGGCTATCTCGAAAAGTCTCGGATTGGCTCCGTCTTTTTGTTGTTCGGAATGAATATTGAGTGCGACTTTAGTCCTATTGTAATAATCATTTGCCAGAGTGCTGTCAATATTTTTATTCATGAAAATATTCCTTCTATTTCTGAAGATACAGGCAATCGGATTTTTGACAAAAGGCTTATATAAACCGAAGAATAGAACCTTCTTATCAGAAAAATTATCAGCTACAAGATTGAGAAGCATTTTTCTTTTCTCAGATGTATAGATATTCCCCACAAATAGAATGTCTATGTCTTTGTCCCTGTTGGGTATAGGATGATAAACGCCGAAATCGCATGCCTGAGGAAGAAAATAGACCTTCTTGCCTTTTGATTGGTACCAACGCACATCTTCCAAGTCATAGCAGAAGAAAGCGTCGCAGTGATCTATATGTGTTTGCGATACTTTAACCGTCATAACACTGTCAAACATCCATATTCCGACCTTTGATCTCTTTCTGAAGTAGTCAAGGGTATCCGAAAGCAGCATATCCGCATTTAGCACAAAAACATAATCGGGAGAGACATCATCGAATCTGCTTTTTATATACGGTTGGTAAGATACTCTGTTCTGCTGTCTTACGATTTCTTTATTGTGTGCTATCTTGTGCCTCCATTTCCAGATTCCGCGAAAAGGATGGACAGGGTTGTCATATTCTTCCGTTTCCACTTCCCAGCCGTGTTTCAGAAAACCTGATTTGCAGGCAGATATGAAATTGAAATATCTGGGTCCGATGATTAGAACTTTCGGCATCTCATCGTTTATTTAAAGATGAAACATATTTTTCAATCGCGATACTAGCCGTTCGCTGCTGTTTCCATCCTTGTGATTATGAAACATGGCGATTTCCTTTTCTGAAGGGGAAGAAAAAGCCTTCTGATTCAATATGGAGATAAGCTCTGGCCAATTATGAGCCTGAACGGCTTTCTGCTCGTTATAGTCGAACTGAAGAGTACGTTCGTTAGTCACATAATCGTCAAAATCAAACGGAGCCAAAATAATTGGCTTAGAGGTCAGAAGGAAGTCGAAATAGACGCTGGAGAAGTCAGTAATCAGAATATCCATATCCTTAATTAGAAGATATAGATTATCGAAATCACTGTCTGTAAGATTTACAAACCGTTCGTTTCTAATCTCAATATCAGCATCAGCATCGTAGAAATGACCTTTGTTGAAGAAAACATAATCATTGCTTTCCAATGATTTGAAAAACTGTTCCTTATCGAAGCCGAATCCGTCAAATCCATTGAAAGGGACACCTTTTCTGGCCAAGAACCTATGGGTAGGCATATAAATTATGAATCTTGCTGTCGGAAATAGAGTCTTGTACTTTGAAATGATAGTTTCCCTCTCTGAGGAGAAAAGAACATCGTTTCTTGGGTATCCGTCAACCCAAACCTGGTCTTTATTCACTTCAAAACCAGACATGAAGAATCCGGAAAAGAAATCTCCCGTATTAAGTACTGAATCTTTTTTTGGTTTATCTCGATAGGGGAAGAGAAACCGGTTTATTTTAACCTTCAATTTTTTAAAAGAGGAATAGCGCTCCCATAAGAACCTCTCTTCGTCTGCCATAATATATTTCAGACCGACACCATGCCATAACCAAACGGTATATGCCCCATTAAGGTATTTGGCATTCATCTCATCCGGAGTGGTGGTTATAAATACAATCCCTGCCCTAAGACACGAAATGATACCACTTAGTGAGTTAGACATCTTTACCGGTTTACCCTCTTCAGATAATCTCCGGTAGACTTCCTTACTGTGTGTTATCCAAACAGGTTTAATGGTTGGCTCATTTTTGATGACATATTCATAGAGAGCTCTGGAATTGTCGGAGTACTTTTTACCGAACCAAGAGCCGAACAGCCATATGTGTCTATCTCTTGGACAAAGTTTTTGAAGATACCAAAACGGTAGAAACAGCAAAGCTCCTATACTGCAAAAAACCATTTTTAGAGTACTCTCTTTCTTCATCTATCTCTTCTTATTCTAACATCTATGACCTGTCCAGTAATATTTGACATAAGTGTTTTCAGTGAGTCTTCGGCAACACGGGTAGCATCAAGAAGGCTCTCTTCCGGTTCATTGCCGAAGTTCTTTATTCGCATCGGCGTTTTTGTCCTTTCAGGATCCATTACGTTGACTCTTACTCCATCGGCTTCCCACTCTTGAGCAAGTGCCTGCATGAAGTTAACCACTGCGGCTTTAGTCGATGAGTAGATGCTGTAAAAAGCTCTGCCGCGAGTGTAAGAGCTTGAAGTATACAAAAGCAGTTGTCCCTTTGACTTGCTAAGGTATTCGAAACTCTCAATTGCAATATTTACCATTCCATCGTAATTTGTCCTTATCATTGAACTAATCACATCCTGTTTCATACTGCATAGAGGCTCCTTTACTAAGATTGCGGCACAATCTACCACATAGTCTATATGACCCTCTTTAGAAAAAACTTCTTTAAGAGCAGAATGTACGTCTTCTCTTTTAGAGATGTCGGTGTTGGTAGTGCTACGTGAGAAAGAATATGCTTTTGCTCCGTTTCCATCCGCAATCTTTATCATTTCGGCACCGATTCCCGAATTTCCTCCGAAGATAACGATTACTTTGCCTTTTAATTTCGAAAAATCAAATTCATTCTGAATCTCAGTTGAACGCAATTGGAACAGTTTATCCAACAGATATGTATCCTCCTTGTATGTCAGTTTCATGTTGGACTCTTCGCCCATTACGATATATACTTTTTCCTCCGGAAGATACTTAACCACAGTGCCGCAATCGTCTGTAGAGACGAAATTGGGATCCTTCAACGCTATTTGATATGCCTTTTTTATAATCTTCTGTTTGAAGGCCTGCGGCGTTTGTCCGCATCTGAGATACTTTCGGACAGGAATATTCTCTATTATCTCTGAGTTCTTATCTACCTGTACAATGGTATCCGTTGCGGGGATTGCCACGTCTATAGCATTTACAGATTTCATCGCTTCGATAATGTCATTGATAATCCGCTGGCTTATCAAGGGTCGAACGGCATCGTGAAAAACGAGATTGCTTTCCGGCTCATCATCATATGCATTTATTGCTGCAAGGCTGGACTCGTAACGCTCATTGCCTCCCCTGAGCAGTTTGCGGGTTTTTTGCCATTTGTTTCGCAAGATGATGGACTCGACTTCATGAACATACATCTCGTTAATTACAATGGCTATTTCGTCTATGTTGGGATTGCGCTCAAAAGCATCTACAGAGTGCTCCAATACGGTCTTCCCTGCAACCTTGAAGAATTGTTTAGGAGTGGACAGATTTGCTCTGGACCCGACTCCTCCAGCCAAAACGACAGCAATATTTCTCATATAAGTTATTTTACTTCACTACCCGGTTTCACAGGTTTCTCAACTGTTGTCACAGAAAGTATTCCGTCCATATCCAGTGCGCTAAGTATCATTCCTTGGCTTTCTATTCCTTTGATCTTGCGTGGAGCAAGATTTGCGATAAAGCAAACTTGTTTTCCGACAAGATACTCGGGCTTATAGTATTGGGCAATGCCGGAAAGAATGGTTCTGTTTTCCAGGCCGTCAGCGATTGTGAATTGCAAAAGCTTATCCGCTTTAGGTACCTTCTGACACTCAAGGACTGTTCCGACGCGAATATCCATCTTCTCAAACTCAGAATAGTCTATAATAGGCAGGATAGGGTTTGCCTTCTTTTCAGTAGCCTCTTTCTTTTCGTTCTCTTCTTTGGTTATGAGTAGTTTTTGAATCTGAGCCTCGATAACATCGTCTTCAACCTTTTCAAACAACAGTTCGGGTGTATTTAGCTTATGCCCTGGAACCATCAGATTTATACTTCCCAATTCATTCCAGTCAAAAGTGTCGATGTTTATCATCTTACGCAGTTTCTCGCTGCTGAAAGGCAAGAACGGCTCGAAAGCTATAGACAAGTTTGCAACTAACTGAAGAGAGATGTTTAGTATAGTCTCCACGCGTTTCATATCAGTCTTTGCCAGTTTCCAAGGCTCAGTGTCGGCTAAATATTTATTGCCGATACGTGCCAGGTTCATAGCCTCTTTCTGGGAGTCACGGAATCTAAAGTTCTCAATAAGCGACTCCAACTGTTTTTTTACATCTGCAAAATCACTAAGAGTGCTCTTGTCATAATCAGTCAGCTCATTGGCTGCCGGTACTACGCCATCGAAATATTTCTGAGTGAGAACCAACGCTCTGTTTACGAAGTTACCGTAAATGGCTACCAGTTCATTGTTGTTACGTGCTTGAAAATCCTTCCAAGTGAAGTTATTATCCTTAGTCTCCGGAGCATTAGCAGTCAGGACATATCTAAGTACATCCTGTTTTCCCGGGAATTCCTCTAAATATTCATGAACCCAAACAGCCCTGTTTCTTGAAGTGGAAATCTTGTCATCTTCCAGATTCAGGAACTCATTACTTGGTACATTATCGGGAAGGATATAGCTGCCTTCAGCCTTCAACATAGCCGGGAATACAATGCAATGAAAGACAATGTTGTCTTTTCCAATGAAGTGAACCAATCTGGTATCTTTGTCCTTCCACCATGTTTCCCAACTGCCTTTTTCGGGATGTGCATCGCATAGCTCCTTAGTATTGCTAATATATCCGATAGGAGCGTCAAACCATACATAAAGAACTTTTCCTTCTGCGCCTTCAACAGGAACAGGGATACCCCAATCCAGATCTCGGCTTACGGCACGTGGCTGCAGACCCATATCCAACCAACTTTTGCATTGGCCGTAAACATTCGGGCGCCACTCTTTATGCTCTTCAAGAATCCATTTGCTTAACCATGATTCATACTGGTCAAGAGGCAGATACCAGTGAGTAGTCTCTTTCATTACGGGCTTGCTTCCGCTGATAGTGCTTGTCGGGTTGATAAGTTCTGTAGGAGATAGCGAAGTACCACATTTCTCACACTGATCTCCATATGCTTTCTCGTAGTGACAATGAGGACATTCTCCGGTTATATATCTATCGGCTAGGAACATCTTAGACTCTTCGTCATAATACTGTTCGTTTGTCTTTTGAATGAATTTCCCCTCTTCGTATAGCTTTCTAAAGAAGTTGGATGCCAAGTTTGAGTGAGTATTCGAACTGGTACGTCCGTATATATCATATGAAATTCCCATTTTTTCGAATGTTTCTTTCATCTGATAGTGATAACGGTCGATTATCTCCTTTGGAGTTACACCCTCTTTTTTAGCACGTATAGTTATAGGTACACCGTGTTCGTCTGAACCTCCGATGAACATTACATCTTCCTTTTTAAGTCTGAGATATCTTACGTAAATATCGGCAGGGATATAAGCGCCGGCTAAGTGTCCGATGTGAATAGGCCCGTTTGCGTATGGTAGAGCCGATGTAACCAATGTTCTTTTGAACTCTTTCATATATATTTCTTCGTTATTTTACTTTGAAAACATCTAAAACACGCAAAGTTACATCTTTATCATTACATATCAAAACCTATTTTTCAGGCATTCCAACGCTCTCTATCCAAACTCCTGTAGCTGATGGCTTCTGCAATATGATTGGATTGAATTGTTTCCGAGCTCTCAAGGTCTGCGATAGTTCTGGAAACTTTTAATATTCGGTCATATGCTCTTGCCGATAGGTTCAGTTTGTTCATTGCCATTTTGAGAAGATACAAACTGCTGTCGTTTATTTTCGCGTATTTTGCTAATAGCCCACTGTTCATCTGTGCATTACAGAATATTCCATGTTCATCTTTAAACCTTTGGCTTTGAATAGCCCTAGCATTAATTACTCTTTGTCTGATGGAAGCGCTTGATTCCTCATTTTCAACACAGGAAATCTTTTCAAACGGAACCGGAATAATCTCACATTGAATATCAATTCTATCAAGTAATGGACCGGATATTTTGCTTAAATATCTTTGAATTGCTCCGATATTACAAGTGCAAGCTTTTGTGGGATGGTTCAGATATCCGCATGGGCATGGATTCATGGACGCTATCAACATGAAAGAGGCAGGATATTCAACACTGTATTTTGCACGAGAAATCATAATCCTTCTATCTTCCAACGGTTGTCTCAAGACTTCCAATACGCTGTGAGAGAATTCTGGCATTTCATCGAGGAATAGTACTCCATTATGTGCAAGAGAGATTTCGCCGGGTTGTGCATTTGCTCCACCTCCGACCAGTGCTACGCTGGAGATCGTATGATGAGGATGCCTGAAAGGTCTTTCAGTAATAAGACCGTTGCCGCTGACTGTGTATCCTGCGACAGAATGAATCTTTGTCGTTTCAAGGCTTTCCGATACGGTCAATATAGGAAGTATAGACGGTAGGCGCTGGGCCATCATTGACTTTCCACTACCGGGAGGTCCTATCATTATCAGATTATGTCCACCTGCCGCAGCAACCTCCAAAGCCCTTTTGACGGATTCCTGTCCTTTTACGTCGGCAAAATCAAATTCGAATTTCTTTTCTCTTTTAAGATTTTCACCGAGTTTTCCAATGATAGGTTTTAGTGTGTTTATACCGTTGAGGAAGTCTATTACTTCTTTGATATTGTGTGCCCCATATACGTTTATTCCTTCAACAACGGCTGCTTCCGAAGCGTTTTGGTATGGCAAGATTATTCCCTTGAAACCCTCTTCCATCGCTTTGATGGTTATAGGCAATGCTCCTTTAATGGGTACAAGGCCTCCGTCAAGGCTAAGTTCTCCCATAATTAGATACTCTTTCAAGAGGTTGTCGGATATTAATTCATTAGCCGCCATAATACCGATGGCTAGGGGCAAATCGTATGCAGAGCCCTCTTTTCGAATGCCTGCAGGTGCCATGTTGACAATAATCTGGCAAGATGGGAATTTGTATCCGTTAATTGATAAAGCGGAGATTATCCGTTCGTGGCTCTCTTTAACTGCATTGTCCGGCAATCCGACAAGGAAAAACTTAATTCCGCGAGAGGTGTTTACCTCTATGGTTACAATGTATGGGTCTATTCCTTGAACAGCCGCTCCGAAGATTTTTATTAGCATGGTATGTAGAATTAATGTGTTTCATTTTCTGATTATTGGTTTGATGATTTCTGAACTGTTTTCTTTTTGCCCGATTTTAGGCTTGGATTTAATAATAGGACGTATGCTTTTTTTCGTAAGTGTGGTATCCAAATGTTCTGTTATTGGTTTAAGAGACTCTCCGAAAAGTAGAACTCTTTTTTCTCCGGATAATAATATATAGAAGGGTAGTTTCTCGATATTGAAATTGGTAACAAAAGAACTGTTCCAGCCATTTACATCAATAAACTGGGGCCAATCAAGACTATCTTCCTCCAAGGCCATTTCCCATCTTTTTGTGTTAGTATCAATGGAAACATCTGCGATTGTAAACTCTTTATTTCTGTATTTTTCTTCAACCATAGTCAACATCTTTCGGTCGTGTCGGCTTTTCTCGTCCCATGATGCCCAGATAATTACTAATATATTATCATCAGAGACAAGTTTATCAAAGGGTTGTCTTTTTGCACTTGAGTCTGCAACTATAATATTAGGCAAATACAATGGGATATTTTTTTCAGCTATTAATGTATTCTTAAGATCAGCGACAAAAGAATTATCCTGAACAGTTCCACTCATCTTTTTTAGTAAATTAGAGATTGATTCTCTGTCTGTCATATCATATCTGAGCAAATAATCATATATCAGATAAGGTGAGACTTGTGAGAATGGATCACTTGAAATAAAAGAATCAATTCTGGCGATTGTCTGCTTTACGCATGTATCGTTCTTGGCCGCTATTCGAAATGCCGAAAGCTGATCATTAAGCGTGCTTCCGTAAACCAAGCAAATACTATCGGGATGTGATTTTTGAAGATGGCATGAAACTCCCTTCTCTGCAAAGACCATCTCTTGGGAACCATCAGAAAAAGATAGTAACAGAGGCAGAATAGTATCAGGAGTCAATGAGTAGGAAAAAGTACCGTTTTCGTATCTTATTGTGTCAGTCTTGTCGAATCTGGTATCAAATCCGGATACGATAATAGAATCTCTTCCTTCACCGTAAACCTCTCCACTTAAAACAAACAAATCCTTCTGTTTGTTGCACGAGAAGCACAACAGACAGAGGATTGTTATATTAAATGAAAAAATAATACGGCTTTTCATCGACATTTTATGTGTAAGAAAACTTATTTAGTAGCTCTCTTTCTTTCAATTTCGCTAAGGATTATCTTACGCATACGCATACTCTTTGGAGTTACTTCTACGTATTCATCGCTCTTTATATACTCTAGAGCTTCCTCAAGAGAGAATATAATAGGAGGAGCGATATGCGCTTTATCATCAGATCCGCTGGCGCGCATATTTGTAAGCTGTTTGGCTTTGGTTACATTGATAACCAAATCCTTCTCGTGAACATGCTCGCCTACAATCTGACCAGCATAAACCATATCCTGAGAATTTACGAAAAATTTTCCTCTATCCTGCAACTTGTCTAAAGCATATGCGAATACGGTACCTGTCTCCATGGCAACCATTGAACCATTATTCCTGCGTTCGATATCACCTTCGTAAGGCTGATACTCTTTGAAACGGTGTGCCATGATTGCCTCTCCTTGTGATGCTGTAAGGATATTTGTACGAAGGCCAATGATTCCTCTTGAAGGAATGTCGAACGTTATAATGACTCTGTCACCTTGAGTCTCCATAGAAGTCATTTCACCCTTGCGCTTAGTGACAAGATCAATCATTTTACTGCTGAACTCATCGGGAACGCTGATGGTAAGTTCTTCAATAGGTTCGTTTTTCTTTCCATCAATCTCTTTCATGATTACCTGAGGCTGACCTACCTGAAGTTCATAGCCTTCGCGACGCATAGTCTCAATCAATATGGAAAGATGCAACACTCCACGACCGGATACAACCCATTTGCCATCTTCTTCGCCGCGTCTTATTCTTAGTGCCAGATTTTTATCGAGTTCCAGCATCAGTCTGTCGTGTATGTGTCTGGAAGTAACATATTTACCTTCTTTCCCGAAGAACGGAGAGTCGTTAATGGCAAATAACATACTCATAGTAGGCTCGTCAATGGCAATTGGTGGCAGTGGTTCGGGATTCTCTAAATCGCAAACAGTATCACCGATTTCAAATTTTTCAAGACCTATTAAAGCACAAATATCGCCTGCATCAACTCTATCCGTACGTTTGCGTCCCATTCCTTCGAATGTATGCAACTCTTTAATTTTTACTTTTTCCTTACTACCGTCACGATGGGATAAGGAATATGTCATACCTTCGGCTATTGTTCCGCGGTGAACGCGACCTACCGCAATTCGGCCGGTATACGACGAATAGTCTAAAGAAGTAATTAGCATCTGAAGATTCCCGTCTTCCGACTTAGGCTCCGGGATGTATTTAACGATGGCATCTAACAATGCAGTGATATCAGTAGTCGGATTCTTGTAATCAGTACTCATCCAGCTCTGTTTTGCAGAACCGTATAGAACCGGGAAATCCAATTGATCTTCAGTAGCATTTAGGGCAAACATCAAATCAAAGACCATCTCATATACCTCTTCAGGGCGGCAGTTAGGTTTGTCAACCTTGTTTACTACAACAATCGGTTTTAATCCGATTTCCAGAGCCTTTTGCAGAACGAAGCGTGTCTGAGGCATAGGGCCTTCAAAAGCGTCAACCAACAGAATGCATCCGTCTGCCATATTTAGTACTCGTTCTACTTCTCCTCCGAAATCCGAGTGGCCCGGAGTATCTATGATGTTTATTTTTGTACCTTTGTAATTGATAGATACGTTCTTGGAAAGAATTGTTATTCCTCGTTCTCGTTCCAGGTCGTTGTTATCAAGCATTAGTTCACCCTTGGCCTGGTTATCCCTAAAAAGGTTTCCTGCCAGCATCATTTTGTCAACCAAGGTCGTTTTGCCGTGGTCGACGTGCGCAATAATTGCAATGTTTCTGATGTTCATCTTTCCTATAAAATCGCTGCAAAGTTACACGAAAAATCTCAAAAATCTATTGTGTATTAGAAAATATGAAGTAACTTTGCAGCCGCTAAAGTGATTTAGTACAGATAGTTTTCACAATAATTACAGAAAAATGTATTTAGACAAAGAAAAGAAACAAGAAATCTTTGGACAATACGGAAAGTCCAACACGGATACCGGCTCCCCCGAGTCTCAGGTAGCTCTGTTTTCATACCGTATCTCCCATTTGACGGAACATCTTAAAGAGAACCGTAAGGATTATAGCACAGAAAGAGCCTTGACTCAATTAGTTGGTAAGCGTCGTAATCTGCTTAATTATCTAAAACAGCAGGATATTGAGCGCTATCGTGCAATTATTAAGGCATTAGGTCTTCGTAGGTAAGATCTTTGTGTTGAAAGAATGATGCCGCTCTTCCTTTTTGGATAGCGGCATTTTTTTTATAACTTCGCAAAACAATATAATAAATATGGAAAAACCTTCTTTGCCAATATTTTCATCGTTACCCTATAAAGTAGCAGATATATCATTGGCTGATTTCGGTCGTAAAGAGATAGAAATGGCTGAAAAAGAGATGCCGGGACTGATGGCCTTGAGAGAGAAATATGGTGATATCAAACCTTTGAAAGGTGCTCGAATAACCGGTTCACTTCACATGACTATTCAGACCGCAGTTCTCATTGAGACTCTTTCTGTATTGGGAGCTGAAGTTCGTTGGTGTTCATGCAATATCTATTCAACTCAAGATCATGCAGCTGCTGCGATAGCCGAATCCGGAAGCGCCGCTGTTTTTGCTTGGAAAGGCGAGTCTTTGGCGGACTATTGGTGGTGTACAATCCAGGCTTTGAACTTTCCCGAAGGAGGACCAAATCTAATTGTCGATGATGGCGGCGATGCTACTCTGATGATTCATCTGGGAGTTAAGGGTGAAAACAATCCGAAAGCTTTGGATTATAAGACACAGTCGTCTGATGAGAGAGAACTATTGAAGATATTAAAATCTGTCTTGTTGGAAAAAGGCAATTCATATTGGACTTCGATTGCAAAAAAGATAAAAGGAGTTAGTGAAGAGACTACGACAGGAGTACATAGACTATATCAGATGGAACAGCGTAATGAGCTTCTGTTTCCTGCATTTAATGTCAATGATTCTGTGACAAAAAGTAAATTCGATAATCTTTACGGATGTCGTGAGTCTTTAGCTGATGGAATCAAACGTGCTACAGACGTGATGATTGCCGGGAAGGTCTGTGTAGTATGTGGATATGGAGAAGTTGGTAAGGGATGTGCCCAAAGCATGCGTTCTTACGGAGCCCGTGTGCTGGTCACAGAAATTGACCCGATTTGTGCGCTTCAAGCCGCAATGGAGGGCTTTGAGGTAGTAACTATGGAAGAGGCTGCACCTCAGGGCAATATATTCGTTACGACAACCGGCAATATTGATGTCATTACCATTGAACATCTTAGAGAAATGCCTGATCAGGCTATTGTCTGCAATATTGGGCACTTTGACAGTGAGATTCAGGTAGATGCGCTGAAAAGAGAACAGGGAATAAGATGTTTGAATATCAAACCTCAGGTAGACAGGTATTATTTTGAAGACGGTCATAGCATAATTCTTCTGGCAGACGGAAGGTTAGTTAATCTAGGCTGTGCCACAGGACATCCGAGTTTTGTCATGAGTAATAGTTTTACTAATCAGACTTTGGCTCAGATTGAGCTTTTTAAAAACAATCTTGAGATAGGTGTTTTCAGATTGCCGAAACGCTTAGATGAGGAAGTGGCTAGATTACACCTTGAAAAAATTGGAGTACATCTTTCTAAGTTGTCTCAAGCCCAGGCTGCTTATATAGGTGTTCCTATGGAGGGTCCATATAAAGCTGAACATTATAAATATTGATGATTTATGTCTAGAGTTATTAATTCTATTTGCGTTTATGGAGCCTCCAGCCCGAGGTTAAATCAGTCATATATTGAAGATGCTTCGCTTTTGGGAAAAATGATTGCCCAGCAAGATATCTCTTTGATTACAGGAGGCGGGGTTATGGGACTTATGGCTGCTGTACAAGAGGCCGTACTCTCTTCTGGCGGAAAAGCCATTGGAATAATACCTAGATTTATGGTAGATGCCGGTTGGATGCATAAAGGATTGACAAATACAATTGTTACTAAAGATATGCATGAGCGTAAAGAGCTCATGGCAAAAATGGCAGATGCCTTTATTGCGCTTCCCGGTGGTACAGGCACTTTTGAGGAGTTGCTTGAAATAATTACATGGAAACAGTTGGGGATTTGTTTGAAGCCAATAATTATACTTAATACGAACAACTATTACGATTCATTGCTTAAACAATTACAGGAGTCAGTAGAAGAGGATTTTTTAGATCGTCGGTATTTGAAACTCTGGCAAGTGGCCAAGACCCCTGCAGAAGCTTTAAACTTGGCTTATTCAATACCTGAATGGGATAGTAATTTTAAAAAACTGCCTTGATGAACTCTTTGAATGACATAACGAGTATACCAGCCGATTTCAATTATGATGATTGGATGCTATCGGCTCTGCTTGTGTCATTCATATTGATGTGTTTAGTGATAGGTCTTAACAGGTCGGAATTTAAGAAAAGTATAAAATCACAGTTGAAGTTCAATGGTAAGGATGACAATCTTATCTATTCCTCTTTGGGCACAACCGACTCTTTTTTGATGATGTTACAGGTGAGCTTTGCTGTAGGTTCGTCTCAATATGTCCTTTTAAGAAAGACAATTGAAGATAATCCCGATACTTTAAAGGTGGTAATGGCTTCTTCTCTTATTGTATTTTTAATAATCTTCTTCAAAGTGAATTTATGCAATTTTGTAAATCATTTTTTATATAATAGAAGATTGATGCCAACTCCGCCTTCTCTTTGGACAGGTTTTTATATTCTATCTATTTTTACTTTTGGCTCCTTTCTTTCATTAATTTCAATTTTATTTTTTTTATTTGATTTGCCTATTGGCATTGGTAGAGTTCTACTTATAACATGTGCTATTATTGTTGAGATATCCATAATAATAAAAACATACAGAGTCTTCTTTAGAAAAAAAATTGGTCTTCTGATATTTTTTATCTACCTTTGTGCACTCGAATTTGCGCCGACCTTTTTGGCTTGGTTGCTTATTGGGTAGGTAAAGAAGTTCAATTTAAATTTTCATACTTTGAAAGTAAAGAAAATTCTAATATCGCAGCCGCAGCCGGCTACGAATAAATCTCCTTATTTTGATATAAGTGGAAAATATGGAGTGGAGGTTGTTTTTAAACCTTTCATCAGAGTGGACAGTCTTCCTGTTAAAGAGTTCAGACAACAAAAGGTGTCAATATTGGACCACTCTGCTGTTGTTTTTACTTCCCGTCATGCAGTAGATCACTTTTTTCAGCTCTGTACTGAACTTAGAGTAAATGTTCCGGACGATATGAAGTATTTTTGTATTACCGAGACTGTATCTCTGTATATACAAAAATATGTTCAATACAGAAAACGTAAAGTCTTTTTCGGTACTACCGGTACTGTTGATAGCCTGATGGTTCCTATATTGAAGCATAAAACGGAGAACTATCTTCTTCCTGTTTCAAATGTTCATACCGGGGAACTGAAGGCTCTTCTTGATTCAAATGGTATTAAACATTCAGAAGCAGTTATGTATAGAACTGTCAGTAACGAATTCGATCCTGAGGAATTGAAGGGTTACGACATGATTGTTTTTTTCAGTCCTGCAGGAATCGAATCATTGAAAGAGAGTGCTCCAAACTTTATTCAAGGAGATACAATAATTGGATGTTTTGGAGCCACTACTGCAAAAGCAATAAAAGATGCCGGTTTTAGACTAGATGTTGAGGCTCCAGTTGAAGGTGTTTCTTCCATGTCTGCTGCCATAGATCTTTTCTTGTCAAAGAATAAGTAATAAGGACTAATTTGGGCTTGTGTATATTGGCTTCCCAATGTGCAGCAAGCCCTCTTTGTCAATGTTGAGGAAGTATACTTTTAAGAAGGAAGAGAGATTGTGCAGTAATTCGATTATTACTAAACTTTTTTCTGAGGGGAACAGATCGATTGGTTGTTTCCCGATAAGATTGGTGTTCCTAATTCTACCTTCCGAAAAATCAAAATTGCCTTCATTACTTATCAGTGCGCCAAAGAGAAATTTTAAGCTTGCAGTTGACAGAAACCGAATAAAGCGTCAAATTCGTGAGATATATAGAGTATCAAATGGACCTTTGACCGATGTTCTTGAAAAGAATAATCACGGACTTGCAATAGCTTTATTGTTTACTGATAAAAAGATTTGGGATTCAAAAGATTTGAAACCTAGGCTCCAATCCGTATTGGATAACCTGGTCAAGTCATTGGATTCGGATCAGGTAAAATAATTGTCAGTCAGATATGCCAGCTAGATTTGCAATGCAAACAATTATATATATATATCAATTGGTTTCAAAATTGTTATCTTGGATCTTATTGGTTCCAATATATATTTATCGATACTGTATCTCTCCTTTGACCCCGTCTTCTTGCAGATTCACTCCAACATGCTCTCAATATGCCGTTGAAGCGATAAAAAAGCATGGACCATTTTATGGGCTTTTTCTGTCAATAAAGAGAATACTTAGATGTCGTCCGGGTGGAGGTAGCGGATATGATCCTGTACCGTAAAAATTAAAACGATGAAAGGAATAATCGACATTCATACTCACGCTTTGAATTCAAAGGAAGGAACAGCATTAATCTCAATCGGGATTGAATCCGATTTGATAGAGAATTTCAAGTTTTATTCTGTCGGATTACACCCTTGGGAAATTTCTAAGATTGATAATGAGAGTATTAATAAACTTTCGGAGCTACTTTCCGATAGTAGAGTACTTGCGGTTGGGGAGTGCGGATTGGATTCATTAAGAGGCCCATCAATGGATATTCAAGAGCCTATTTTTATTGAACAAGTGAATTTGAGCGAGTCTTTTGAAAAACCATTGATTATTCATCAAGTAAAAGCTATTGATAGGATAATATTCTTTAAGAAAGAATTGAAGCCGAAACAACGTTGGCTGATACATGGATTCAGAGGTGGCCCTATCCAGGCTTCTCAGCTTTTGGAGTTAAATATTGATATATCTTTCGGTAAAAAATATAATATTGAAACTCTAAAACAGATTCCGCTAAATAGATTATTTGTAGAGTCTGACGATTATTCCGATGTTTCTGATATATATGAAAGCATATCTACAGCAAAATCTATAAAAATGGAAGATTTGTATAAAATAGTAGCTTTTAACTCAGATGGGTTTTTGAAAAAATCTTTATTTGCACTATAAATTAAAGAGTTGTAATTTTGCGGTCGAAAATAGATTCAATAAATAAAAAAAATATGATGAACTTTGTAGAAGAACTGACCTGGAGAGGTATGATTCACCAGATGATGCCAGGGACAGATGAACTTCTTTCCAAGGAGCAGGTTACTGCATATGTAGGTTTTGACCCGACAGCAGATTCTCTGCACATTGGTCACTTGTGTAGTATAATGATACTTAGGCATTTTCAAAAGTGCGGCCACAAACCATTGGCGCTCATTGGAGGTGCAACAGGAATGATAGGTGATCCCAGCGGTAAATCTCAAGAACGTAATCTTCTCAATGAGGAGACTTTGCGCCACAATGTTGAGAGTATTCGTAATCAACTTTCCAAGTATCTGGATTTTGAAAGCAACTCCAGCAATAAGGCTGAACTTGTAAATAATTATGACTGGTTAAAGGATATGACTTTTCTTGATTTCTCACGTGAAATAGGGAAACATATTACTGTAAACTACATGATGGCAAAAGATTCTGTTAGGAAACGTCTCAATGGAGAGGCTAGAGACGGATTGTCCTTTACTGAATTTACATATCAACTTCTTCAGGGTTATGATTTTCTGTATCTTAACGAGCATAAAAATTGCAAGTTGCAGATGGGAGGTGCTGACCAATGGGGAAACATTACCACCGGATCCGAGTTGATTCGCAGGGTTAACGGCACCGAATGTTATGCTCTTACTTGTCCTTTAATAACAAAGGCCGATGGTACCAAGTTTGGAAAGACAGAGGGAGGAAACGTATGGCTGAATCCTGATTATACCTCTCCTTACAAGTTTTATCAGTTCTGGCTTAATGTCAGTGATGAAGATGCAAAGCGTTACATTAAGATATTTACTGACATTGAAAAAGATGAGTGTGAGTCTCTTATTGCAGAACACGAAGCTGCTCCTCATTTGCGCCTGTTGCAGAAACGCCTAGCAAAAGATGTCACATGTATGGTGCATAGTGAGGCTGATTATCGTTCAGCTGAAGAGGCATCAAATCTGCTGTTTAGCTCTTCCGAGTCTCAGGATATCAAAACTGTAAATTCTTCAACTCTTCTTGCTGCTTTCGAAGGAGTGCCCCAGTTTAAATTTTCTAAATCGGTCCTTTCAGAGAATGTTAAGGCCTCGGATTTTTTGACAGATGTTTGTCCGGTATTTTTCTCAAAGAGTGAAGCTAGAAAGATGATGACTGGTGGTGGTGTTCTAGTGAATAAAGAAAAAATGTACGATCATTCAAAGCCTTTTACCGAGTCTGACTTAATTGATGGGATGTATATTATTCTTCAAAGAGGAAAGAAGAATTATTACTTGCTAATTGCAGAATAAACTAACTGTTTCCAAATATTTCTGTGAGATATTTGGAAACAGAGTCCAATATTTTTATATCTTTGCATCGCTTTTCCCGAGAGGGAATATTTGATTGTCGTATGGTGTAATGGTAGCACAACAGTTTTTGGTTCTGTTTGTCGAGGTTCGAATCCTCGTACGACAACTTGTAAGAGCGTCCGATTCCTTTCGGATGCTCTTATTATATTCAAATTCTTGAGAGCTAAATTGTTTTTTTTATCGTTTTCGTATCAATTATTATTAAATGTCTGTAATCAAGCGGATTACATGTGGTGAGTGAGACAAAAACGAACTATCATGAAACAAATGCGAAATAATCTGATTGTTAAAATGTTTGCAATGAAACAATCTTGAACTTCTATGAAACAAAAATATCCAACCTGGATAATTTTTGGATATACCTTCGCCAGTGTAAGTTTTCATGCACATATTATAAGTTTTCATGCACGTATTTGGTTAGTAATTGACTTTCGTGATATGTTCTTCGTAATCTGGGAAGAAGAAAGAGAGCAGCACAAAGGATGGGGAGGACTAAAAATAGTCCTCCCCCTTTTTTTGTAATAAACGGTCAGTATTCAGAATCCTGATGAAATTTTTTAAAGATTTATTCAAAAACCACTATAAATGTTCTCATTATTTCATAATTTTCCCTGGATTTGTGTCCAATTTTTCTAAGATTTGTATCCTCAAATGTTAAAAATGAGTTTTGTGCATGAAAAATTTGATTTTTGAGGAAAAAATCTACCCTTTAACTATTCCAAAAGAAAAATATCGTTAACTTTGGCCGCTTATAGAGTTATAATACAATTATAGTAGTGAGAAAAATGAAGAAGCGTTATCTGTTTCCGGCCGATTACATGGCAGATCCATCCGTACACGTGTTTGAAGATAGAGTGTATATTTATCCTTCTCATGATTGGGAGAGTGCAAACGTTGAAAACGACAATGGTGATCAATATATAATGAAGGATTATCATGTTTTGTCAACTGACGATGTAATGAACGGAGAGGTAATTGATCATGGTAAAGTTATTGGTTTGGAGGATATTGCTTGGGCAGGTCGCCAGCTTTGGGATTGTGACGTTGCAGAAAAAGATGGTAAGTATTACATGTATTTCCCTTTAAAAGACAAGAATGATACTTTTCGTCACGGAGTAGCAATCGCCGATAATCCTGCCGGACCTTTTATCCCGCAACCGGATCCTATACGCGGTAGCTATAGTATAGACATGGCTATTTTTAAAGACGGAGGTAACTACTATATGTACTTTGGTGGATTGTGGGGCGGTCAATTGCAGCGCTACAGCAATAATATTTCACTTGAAAGTGCTATTCTTCCGGAAGGCAAACAGCCGGCTCTTCCAAGCCGAATTGTCAGATTGAGCGATGATATGCTTCAGTACGCTGAAGAACCCAAACCCATTTTAGTCGTTGATTCAGAGGGTAAACCTCTCACTGCTGATGATCCACACCGTTTCTTTGAAGCCAGTTGGGTTCATAAATATAATGGAAAGTATTATTTCTCATATTCGACTGGTGATACTCACATGCTTTGTTATGCTACCGGTGATAATCCTTACGGCCCATTTACCTATCAAGGTGTAATATTGACTCCGGTTGTAGGGTGGACCACACATCATTCAATAGTTGAATACAAGGGAAAATGGTATCTTTTCCATCACGATAGTGTTCCATCAGGAGGCAAATCATGGCTAAGAAGCCTTAAGGTCTGTGAAATAGAGTATGATGCTCAGGGTCACATTAAAACTATTGAAGGTATTGATTGATTTCATTTAGAATGACTAATAATGAATCTCGTTTTGCTTATGAATACGTAGAGATAAATATTAATCGGTACACCTTATATATATAATATAGATATGCCGATTTTCAGTGTGCTTATTTGAATTAATATAACAACAATAAATAACTAACTAACTAAATGAAAAAAAGTATTTTTCAAGGAAACCGCTCACGCGTTTGGGGATTAGTGCTTTTAGCAGTCATTTCTGTTCTAGGCATTTCTTCTTGTGAAAAGTTTGATTTAGACAAGAGGACTCCGGAGTGGCTAGGCCCCAGCATTTATGATTATTTGAAGGATAATCATTATGACACTTATGTTAAGCTTATTGAGGACCTTGGTTATAAGGATATCCTTGCCAAGACTGGTAGTAAGACGCTGTTTGTGGCTGATGAAGATGCCGTTCAGCGCTTTTATCAGTCAGGAAAATTTAAAAAGGCAGATGGTACTCCTGTAAGCAGGTATGAGGATCTGTCTATTGGCCAAAAGAAGATGATTCTTTACGGATCTATGTTGAACAACGTTTATCAGGTAGCGATGCTTTCCAGTAGTGAAGGTCCAGTTATCGGTGACTGTATGAGAAGATTATCATCTGCTTCGGAATTTGATAATGTTCCTCTTTTGTCACCAAGTGATATGCCTCAAAACAGGACCTATGGAGACAATGGTAGCACAAAAACCAAGAAAAGCCATTATTCTTATTATATTGAAAATAATAAGAGCATAAGAATAATGCGTGATGCTTCAGTGAAGCCTATGGTTTTTATGATAAACAAGTTCTTGGTCACTCATAAGATGGTGGATTCAGATTATGATTTTCTGTTTAATCAGAACGTTTATGATAAATCTGCTACAAGACCAAATAAGGATAAATATCATAGTCCCGAGGATGCAAGTGTAAACGGAGTCGATATAATTGTCCAGAACATCAAGTGCTTGAACGGATTTGTTCACAAGGTAGCTGATGTTATATATACTCTTCCGAATATGGCAGAGTATTTAGAGGATGATAATAATACACAAATATATTATGCTCTATTATCACGCTTCAGTGCTCCATACTATGTTGGAGATAATGTTGAGCAATTGTACGATAGATATGTGAAGAATAACTTATTGGACACTATAATGGAAAATGGTGTTCAGGTGTATCCTAAGTTGCAAGGTTCCGTAGATTCGCTTTTTGAAATGCGTTTTTTCTCTGTTTCAGCAAGAATTAATCCGGACAACGGTGTTTCCACTACACCTGGAGGCAAAGTGGTTTCGGATATGTTGCTTAAATTCGATCCGGGATGGAATGGTTATTATTCAACATCTACATCTTCTTCAAATGCGAATGTCGCATTGCAAAGAAATATGGCAGTAATGCTAGTTCCTACTGATGAGGCTTTAATGGTTTGGTGGAATGAGGGTGAAGGAACGCCGTTGAAAGAACGTTATGGTGATCCTACAAATCCTTGTGTTACTGTCGACGATGTTATTAAAGATATGGATGGAGTTGAAGATTATGTAATATTGAAACTTATCAAGAACAATATGCTTAATTCATTTACCGGCTCTGTACCTAGTAAATTTGCTGACGTTCTTAATGATGCTCAGGATCCTATGGGTCTGAAAACTATTGATATTGACAGTGTGAAGATGTGCTGTAATGGTGCAATTTACCTTACAAATAAGGTAATGAGTCCTACTGCATACCGTTCTGTTTCATTCCCTACTTTGGTAAATAAGAATTTGAGAATATTGAACTGGGCAGTTGGAGATTGGGATGGAAAGAAAGAGACAGGTTGCGGATACTTCGCATACCTCAATTCCATGTCTGCAAAATATAGTTTTTTTGTACCTCAAGAAAATATCATAACCGATCCTGCTGCACCGGCTGATGCTGTTGGTCGTTTGATATACATTGATCCTGTTTCTTTCGGAAGCACTGTTGCAAATGCTTTTGTTTTCAAGTATGACGAAAAGAATAAGACAGTTGTCGCAGATATTTATGAATATAATACTACAACCGAGAGTGTTGTTTGGACTGCAAAGCTTGGTACAGCTTCTGTTGATGATAGTAGAAACCAAGTTAAAAACCGTCTGATTGATCTTTTGGACTATCACATTGTAATAGGTGAGATAGATAAGGATTCTCGTTACTCATATTATCAGACAAAGGGTCGTGGAACTGTAAAGATTGCAACTGAAGGTAGTGACACTGTTGTTTATGGTGGTTATCAACTTGAGAAGAAGGCCCCATGTAAGGTCTTGAAAGTATATGATATGTCAAGAAACGGTAACGGTAAGACATATCTTATAGATAAACCTTTGATGACATCTAAGAAATCTGTATATGATATTGTTACAGATACTAAGAACTATGCTAAATTTAGAGAGTTCGGAAAGTTGATGGAAGCTTCAGGTGTAATGCAACCTGCATCAGGAACAATTAAATTCGGTAGTGCTATGAACGTTACAGTATTTAACACATACCATTATACAGTTTACATTCCTACAAATGAGTCTCTTCTGAATTTGATGAATTTGAATGATGGTGTTTATTATAGAAATATCATAGCTAACGATTCATTGACCAATATCTGGAATGCTGCTTATGTTGACGCTAAAAACGAAGCAAAGACAAATACTAAGATTACCGCAGATTTAGTTATGTCAAAGGTTATGAGAAAGCGATATTCCTATGATATCGCTATAACTGAAGTTATGGATGGTAATAATACTGCTGCTGATTCGGCTTTCAAATATGAGACCGCTCTTCAGGAAATACAGAAACGTACTCAGAATTTCGTTAAATATCATATTCAGGATAATTCTCTTTACATAGGTGGTGAAAACGAAAGTAAGGAGTATGAAACTTCATACATGGATGCATCTACCAAAATGTTTATTAGATTGAATATTACTGCAACTCCTACTTCTATTGTGATTAAAGATAAGTCCACCACACCTAAGCACGTGCTTACTGATGATGCTAATCTTTATAATATCATGTGTCGTGAGTATGAGTATAAGCTAAATGGTACAAAACCTGATATGTTGGAAACCTCCTCATATGCAGTTATCCATTATATTGATGGTCCGTTGTGCAATGGCGAAGTTGATTTCTAACTAACTGATTAATTGACAATGAAAAAGAATATAAATAAACTGTTCAAAGGCTTTTTCTTGATGGCATTGGCATCACTGCCGAGCATGCTTTATGCACAGAAAGCCGGTGATGTAATAAGTGGTGTCATCGAAGATAGTTTTGGCCCAATGATGGCGGTTAATGTCGTTGAGGTTGATGCCACAGAACGTATCGTAGCTTATTCTGTTACCGATATCAATGGTGAGTTCTCCTTCCGCCTAGTAAGTCCCAAAAACAAACTGAGGGCATCCTTTGTAGGATACGAGACCGTCCTTCTTCCGTTCGACAAAACTTACTTCAAGATAACGATGAAGGATCTTGGTGAACTAGAGGAAGTTGAAATTGTCGATCAAAAATACTCGCAGAACTCCAACTTGTCTATTCCGGATCGAGAGAATCCCGGTGCTGTTGTTAGAATTACGTCTGAACAATGGGAAGGCCTGGGTATAACATCAGTTGACGAAGCCCTTCAGGGTCGTATCCCGGGACTTGATATAACAATGAATAATGGAAACTTAGGTTCAGGTTCGACTATGCACTTGCGTGGTGTTTCTACATTAACAGGAAACTCAAATCCTCTTATTGTAGTTAACGGAAACGTTTGGCAGATAGAAGAGAATCAGCGAAACAATTTTGACTATCAGAATGATACTCAGAATGAGGAGAAGATGGCCGAGCTATTGAATGTTAATCCGGATGATATCGCAAGTATAGAGGTGTTAAAGGATGCCGCCGCTACTGCTATCTGGGGTTCTCAAGGCTCTAATGGTGTTATCGAAATCAGAACTAAACGTGGTTCTAGCGGTAAGACAAGGGTAAACTACTCATTCCGTATGAACGGTACCTGGCAGCCTAATGGATACAGACTTCTTAATGGAGATCAATATACCATGTATATGAAGGAAGCTTTTTTCAATCCGTCACTTAGTGATAACTCTTCCGATATTCCTGAATTGAATTATGATAAGGGATTTTCAGAGTACGAGATGTATAATAATAATACGGATTGGGTAAGTAAAGTAAAGACTTTTGGTCTTCAGCAGTCACATAACCTATCTGTTTCCGGTGGTGGTGAAAAAGCGAACTTCCGTATATCTGCCGGTTATGACCATCAGAACGGTTCCGTAATAGGGCAGAAGTTAGACCGTTTTACTACGCGCGTTGCTTTTGACTACTTCGTCTCTAACCGAATCAAGATTGTTACAAACTTCAGTTTGACATATTCCAAGAACAAGCAGAATTCGGCAGGTATTGCCACAGCTATGACAAAGATGCCTAACCTTGCTATCTATTATGAAGATCCTTATGGAAATTCCACAGGTGAATATTATCATATGTTGCCAGGTGGTCAAAATGATAAGTTGTCTGGTCAGCGAGGTAAGACCAACCCATTGGCAGTGGCTGATGAGCAAAAACAATATTCCACTTCATTGAATGTTCAGCCGGAGTTCCAGATGGTTTATAATTTACTGGGTTTGGAGAACGATCAAACAAGACTGACCTATGATGGCAGAATTTCTTTTAGTGTTTCTAATAATGGAAGCGATAGTTTCTATCCCTCAAGTCTTGTTTCCAAAGGATGGACCGATGGACAGAGTAATAAAGCTAGTACTAGTTCAAGCAAGAGTTCTTCAATAAGTACTACTCATACATTGACTTTAACTCCTCATTTTAATAAAGAGGGTCATTCTTTTATGTCAATGATAAGATATCAGATGAATTCCGGTAACAATAAGTCACAGTCATTGAGCAAACACGGTTTACCTTCAGGTTCGTTGCAATCACCTGCATTGGATGGAATTATAGATGGTCTTTCAACAGGTGCCGGTCGTAATAGAAGCTTAAATCTTTCCTTCTCATCACACTATGCTTATCAAGGAAAGTACATATTTGATATAACAGTTCGTGCTGATGGAAATACCCGTTTTGGTGATAAGCGTCGCTGGGGTGTATTCCCTGCTTTGTCAGGTCGTTGGAACATTAGTGATGAAAAATTCATTAAAGATAACTTCGATTGGATTTCTATGCTCTCTGTTCGTCCAAGTTGGGGTATCACAGGTAATGCCCCAGGTTCGGACTTCTATAGTAGATACTCAAGCGGAGGTTCTTATTTAGGAATAGGTACAGTCTATCCGCAAAATATTCGTTTGAGCAAGGTTCAATGGGAACAGACTGAAGCCTGGAACGTAGGTTTCGACATAGGATTGTTCAGTGATAAGGTTTCAGCAAATATTGACCTCTATACAAGAACTACTACAAAAGTCTTGAATAACGGGTATGCTATTCCTACCTCATCTGGTTTCTCTACCTTGGCCGCCGTTAATGACGGTTCTATGAAAAACTATGGTTGGGAATTAAATCTTAATGCTAACCGTTTTGTTCAGATTGGGGACTTCAGTATGAATGCAAACATTTCATTGGCAGATAACTACAATGAGATATTGGAAATGAATCCTACTATTCTTGATAAGACTAATGCTGATTTTGATTATAAGAACGGTAGGTACTTGAGATATATACAGCTTCATAATGCATTTGGTTCCATATACGGATTTAAGCATGACGGAGTTTACCAATATAGCGATTATTCGAAAACTGAGATTCCTACTGTTAGCGGGCCAAATGCTCCAGTAGTAAAGGATGCTAGTGGAAATGTAGTTTACATTAAGGAAGGTTTACCGAAACCTATGATGTTTGCTTACGGCACCACCACCGAATATGAGTTTGTAGGTGGAGATACAAAATATAAGGATTTAAACTATGATGGTAACATCAACGAACTCGATATTGTATATCTAGGAAGTTGTCTTCCAAAATTCAATGGAGGTTTCGGCATAAGAATGCAGTATAAACGTTTCTCTTGGAATAACCAATTCCATTTCCGTTGGGGAAACGATATTATCAACCAATCGCGAATGAATGCTGAATGTATGTATGGTACCGATAATACATCGGCTGCCATAAACTGGAGATGGCGTGTAGAGGGTGATGTAACTGATATGCCGAGAGCCCTAAACAACTACGGTTATAACTACTTAGGAAGTGACAAGTATGTTGAGGATGGTTCATTTCTTAGATGGAATTATTGCCAGTTCTCATATTCTCTGGATCCAAAGATCTCTAAGAAACTCGGTGTTAGTTCAATCAGTATGAATCTCAACCTGAATAACGTGATGACTTTTACAAATTATTCGGGTCTTGATCCTGAGGTTGGTTATGGAGGCATGGGACTATCTACGGATAGTAGTCAGACTCCTCGTTCTAAATCGTTTACCGCCGGTGTATCGGTACAGTTCTAATTTTTAAATGGATTAATGATATGAAAAAGATAAAATCATTAGCTTGTGCCGCAATCATTGGATTGACATTCACTTCATGTGATGATTTTCTGACTTTACTCCCTTTGAATGAGGTGGTTTTGGAAAATTTCTGGACAGACAAATCCGATGTTGAAAGTGTTCTATTAGGAACCTATGAGGCTCTTGAAACTCAAGATTGTATTTTTAGAATGTCCATGTGGGGCGAAATGCGTTCGGATAATATTAAGGCCGGTGCAAATAATCCTCCTGAAGATATTTTGAATATTACTAAAGATAATATTATGGAAACAAATCCTTATGCAAGTTGGGCTTGTTTTTATAATGTGATAAACAGAGCGAATACCGTATTGGCATTTGCACCGGAAGTAGCGGAAAAAGATCCTAACTATACTCCTGCAGAGTTATCTGCCAATGAGGCTGAGGCTATAGCTTTACGTTCACTTTGTTATTGGTATCTCATTAGGGCGTATAGAGATGTTCCTTTTGTAACCCGTCCTTCTATTGATGATACTGAGGATTTTCTTGTTCCAGCATCGAAGTTTGATGACATTTTGGATCAACTGATTAGTGATCTGGAAGAGGTTAAGGATCACGCAGTCAACAGGTATGTAAAGACATTGGGATTCACTTCAGAAGCTGTTACTGCTTCACGTATCACCAGAGCCGGTATATATGCGATGTTGGCTGATATGTATCTTTGGAAGGGAGATTGGCAGAAGAGCATAGATTGTGCACAATTCGTGATTAACAGAAAGCTTAAGGAATACAATGATATTTATAATGATGAGACTGAAGGAGGTACAAGGTGTATTATTAAGTTGTACAATGGTATTCCGTTGATTAGCGAAATAGGTGCTGCTGAAACTGCTTCCGGTAATTACGCCGGTACTACTTATGATGAAACATTTGGAACAGGTTACGGTTTTGAGAATCTGTTTGAGCTCTCTTTTGAGCAAGACAAAACGAAAAACGACTTTGTAACTTCAAATTATCTTTCAGTAAACCAAAATCGTGTTCAATTGGGCAGACTTGCTCCAACATCTGATTTGACAATAACTCCGGATGCCAGTGGCACTAATAAACTCTTTACCTTCTATGATGGACGTTTCTATGAGAGTATTTATCGCGCTTCCACTTCTAGTACCGACTATGGCATTGGTAAGTTTGCAGTCAGTTCTGTACAATATGAGATTGTTGGCGGTAATATAAATTGGTATTATTCTCTTCGTAGTGCCAATCCTCCGCATTGGATTATATATCGCTTCACTGATGTTCTTTTGATGATGTCAGAAGCTTTGGTTATGCAGGCAAGTGAATACTCGGATGCTGTAAGCGCTGATTCAATAAATACTAGAGATTCTCTTTTGAACGCCGCGTTTAATAATGTTCTGGCAGTAAACAATCGTGCCACAATATTTAAACCTATTTCCTCCGCTTTGAAATTCAATGATTACAAAACAGTTGAGAAAATGGACAAGCTTGTTCTGGATGAACGTCAGCGTGAATTGCTTTTCGAAGGTAAACGTTGGTTTGATTTGGTTCGTAGAGCACGTAGAATTGGCAACACCTCAGAGATTGCAAAATATGTTCAACCGAAACACACAGGTAGTAATTCGACTTTTGCTACTAAGATTAAGGATATGGATTATATCTATTTCCCGATTCACAAAGACGAGTTGAAGATAAATACAGAACTAAAGCAGAATCCAGCATTCGTTTTGGATGAGTTTATCGAAAAGAATTAATGAAAAAAAGAAAAATAGATATGAAACATTTTTTTAATTCGCTTAGGCAGTTAATAATGATCGCCATGTTTCTCAGTATCGTGGTTTCATGTACCGATAAATGGGACGATCACTATTCTACTAATGAATCGATTGTGTTTGACAGCCCAATAGCTGAACTCCTGTCAAGCAAACCGGATGCCTCCAAATTTGTTGAGGCTCTTAAAACAACAAAAATGCTGAAGATTAATGATGACACTTTAGATGTATCATTCTACGATTTTTTGTTATCTGACCAATTTGTAACAGTTTGGGTTCCTTCAAACGAATCCATGACAGATGCTGAATGGGAGGTGTTTACAAAGAGAGACAAGACAGCAAAAGAGCATGAGATGACAGCCAAGAGGCTTATCATGAATCATATAGCCCGTTACAATTTCTCTTTAGGTAATGATAATAAGAGAGTTGTTATGATGAATGGCAAGTCTTTCCAAATTAAATCGAGTGTTGGAATTGACGTAGCCACTTATTTACGTGGAACAGACAACAATCCTGTAATCAATGTGGCTTGTTCGAATGGTATTGCTCATTTCTTGAATAATAACGCTCAAGAAGGTAAGTTGCCATATCTTCCTACAATATATGAATTTTTAACCACAGATCCTAGATATCGTCCTCTAATAGGTGATTTCTTTGAGAGTTATACTGTCGAGACATTGGATGAGAATGCTAGTGTTGCGTCAGGTATTAATGATGAAGGTGAAATGGTTTATATTGACTCTGTAACGTATAAGACAAATATTTTAATAAGTTCTTTTGGTTATATTCAAAGAGAAGATAGTTCGTATATAATGGTTATTCCAACTCCTGAAGGATGGACTGCACAGTTTAATAAACTATTACCCAAATTTGAGTATAGCCCAAAAATTGCCGGTGCTGACTCTTTAGGCAGATTGTATTCTCATGTTGCAATGATTAGCGATGCCGTTTTTAATAGAAATCTGCAGAAATCTCCAATAGATTCAGTTTGTTCTACTCAATATCGTTACTATAGACTCGGTATTGAAAAGGAATATTTGGATTTATATAGGTATTATTCTCCATATAACCCCAATACAGGCTTATTCTACAAGGGTTTAGCAGATACAGTCTTATGTAGTAACGGTGTTATTTATATTACTGATAATTGGAATTTTGATGAATATTCTACTTATAATCTTACTCAAATAAATGATATAAGTGAATCATCAGCGGGCATATCAGTTGAACCGGAAGTGGAAAACGGTTTGGGTACATTATATTCAGAGGAATACAATGTCAATTCATCCGATAACTTCGTAATGAAGGTACAAGGCAATCCCTTTACTTTGAAATGGGCTTTTATGTATAATGTTAGGAGCGTCTTAAAGGGAGATTATATCTTGAAGTTGGTTGTTGTTCATAATCCTGATGATATTAAAGACAACCGTCCATTGCGTATTCATCCTATTGTTTATTTTTATGAGGATGGCAACGTCTTCAATACCGCAACGAACAATAAGAAAAAATTGGTTGATGAAATGAATGGTAGATATCCAAAATATTATCCTACGTCAACTACTGCTGTTGCCTCGGCACGTGATACGATTGTCATTGATAAGGTAATTAGTGTTCCTTACTGTACTTACGGTCAAAAAGAGGGATCACTTCAGATAAGGATAGAGAATGGTGTTACTACGCCTACCCTAAATAGTAAATATAATCCATTTATGTATCTGGATCGTATTATTTTAGAACCTGTTAAAGAGTAAGAACTATTAAGACGATGAATATGAAATATCTAAATAATAAAGGTTTTTTAGTTACCGGATTGATTGGCTTGATGCTGATATTCACGGGCTCGGTTTCTGCTCAAAGCGGTAGCGATGTAAAAACAACCCCTGTGTCCGGTGTGGTTACTGACGCAGCTTCCGGAAATCCGATGGTAGGTGTACGTGTTCAGGCTTATAATAATCCATATTATGCCGCTATGACAAAGCCTGATGGATCTTATACCATAAATGTCCCGGATTTTGTATCCTCTCTGACATTTTCGTTAGAGGGATGTAATTCGACTGTTAGTGCTATCAGAGGTCGTTCGACCGGAGTGGATGTTGAACTCTATTCCGATATATATGCTGATATCTATCAGACTCGTACTGCCGCTTCCAAATCAAAAGTAGTTGAGATAGGGAGTATGAATTCTGATATTAGTGTGGATCCCCAGATTCAGCAAAAACTTATGGGAGATATTTTTTCCTTAACCCGTTCAGGTCAAATTGGAGTAGGTTCTGCAATGTTGATTAACGGAGTAAATTCACTAAATATTAATACCCAGCCTTTGATAGTTATTGATGGGGTTATTATGGATATGGGATATGACAATATTTCTATGCATGATGGCTACTACAATAATACTTTGGCAAATATTATGGTCGATGATATCGAAAAGGTTACTGTCCTGAAAAATGGATTGGCAGTGTATGGTGCAAAAGGAGCAAACGGTGTAGTATTGATAGATACTAAACGTAATAAAAGCATGGCTACCAAAATTGACCTTTCAATTGCCGGTAACTATCAGATGCTTCCTAAACTACCTTCTATGATGGATGCTTCTCAGTATCGTTCATATGTATCAGAGTTGTTGGGAACCACTGGAACCAAATTGAGTAACTTCAAGTTTTTCCAGACTGATCCGAGCTACTACTATTACAATATGTATCATAATGAGACCGATTGGACTGAAACAACATACGATGAATCTTTCATCCAGAGTTACAGTGTAAATGTTCAAGGTGGTGACGAGGTTGCAAACTATAACCTTTCTGTTGGTTATGCTTTTGGTGATGCTACACTTGTCGATAACGATTTTTCACGTTTTAACCTCAGACTTAATTCCGATATTATTTTATCAGAAAAGATGACACTGCGTTTTGATGCAGCATACAGCGATGTTACCCGTGATCTTCGTGACGATGGAGCAGTAGATGATATTGATAATTCGATGTTAACATCACCCGGTTATCTTTCTTTGATTAAATCACCTTTCCTTTCACCTTATGCATTTGACGTATTCGGAAATAAATCCAGTTATCTGGCTTCAAATGATGATTATCTAAATGAGGTTTTGGGTTCGGAGGTTTCTTTGTCAAATCCTTTGGCATTATTGAACAATGGTGAGGGTATTAACAAAAACTATTTGGGAAACCGACTGATTACGTTGTCCGTTACACCGAAATACGAATTCAGCCGTTATCTTTCTCTTAATGAACATTTTAGTTATACTCTTTCAAATACTGACGAGAATTATTATATTCCTAACAATGGTACTGCTCAATTTGAGATTGAAGGACTTGGTGCGGTTAAGAATAAGGCTTCAGCCATGAATGCTAAGCAGGACGGATTTATGAGTAATACATATCTTAGTTATGCTCGCCGTTTTAAAGCTCATGACGTTAGAGTCCAAGGAGGTTTTCGCTATTTGAATAATCACAGTTATCAGACTTCGATGCTTGGTTATAATTCAGGTAACGATAAGACCCCTAATATGACAAGTAACTTGATGTATCCGGAAACTCACGGAGTTGATAGTAAGGATATTTCTTTGACATATTGGGCTCAAGGAGATTATAATTACAAAGAAAAGTATTATTTAAGTGCCGGCCTGGGCTTCTCTTCCTCATCTAGATTTGGTGGTGATGTTTCTAACGGAGTAAAACTGTTCGGTGTTCCATGGGGTTTGTTCCCGTCCGTTCAAGGAGCTTGGGTTGCATCTTCAGAGTCATGGTTTAATGTACCTTTTGTTGACTATCTCAAATTGAATGCAGGATTCGACCTTACAGGCAATGACGGTTTTGACGACTCAGCCGCTCGTACTTATTTTTCTCCTGTGAATATTCTTAGGCTTACTGGACTTGTGATGAGTAATATTGGAAATAACTCTCTACAATGGGAAACTTCTAAGAAACTAACTGCAGGTATGGATGTTTCTATGTTTAAGGACCGTTTAGCATTATCATTGAATGTTTATCATAGCAATACAGACAATCTTTTGTCAGTAAGTTCCTTGTCATATCTGACCGGTATCGAGAATTCTTGGAGTAACGGAGGTTCTTTGACCAATAACGGATTTGATTTGTCAATAAACGGAAAACTGATCAATAAGCAGGACGTTAAATGGGAAGCCGGATTCAGCTTAGGCCGTTATAATACTGAGGTTACCGCATTGCCGGGAAACAAAGGTTACACTACAGAACTTTTCGGAGCAAACATTCGTACAGAAATAGGTTCTAGTGTTGGAAGTTTCTATGGATACAAAACCGATGGTGTTTATGCAACTTCTGATGAAGCTATTGCAGACGGAAAATATTTGGTAACAAAAACAGGTGCTCCTAGATTTTTCGGAGCAGGAGACATGAAGTTTGTTGATATTACCGGTGAAGGTGAGATAAGTGAAGACGACATGGTACTTTTAGGTGATCCAAATCCTGAATTCTACGGTCGTTTATTTACCTCTTTTAATTATAAGGCATTTACATTAAGTGCAACATTCAACTACGCAGTAGGACATGAATTGTATAACTATCAACGTATGCTATTGGAGAGTGGCAGTAGATTTAACAACCAGACATTAGCACTAACAAACCGTTGGGTATGCGAGGGCCAGGAAACAGACATCCCCAAAGTATCTTACGAAGATCCGATGCAGAATGCCAGATTCTCAGATCGTTGGATTGAAGACGGTTCTTATTTGAGATTGAAGAATGTTACCTTGAGCTATAAACTGCCGGTAAGCAATTCTTATATTCAAGGTATTACTGTTTGGGGTTCTGCAAATAATCTGTGGACTCTAACCAACTATCTGGGAGGAGATCCGGAGTTCTCAATGAGTAATAGTATTTATTCTATGGGTATTGATCGCGGTTTGCTGCCACAGTCCACAAACTTCTCTTTAGGTGTTAAGATTAATCTTTAATATGTATATGACTATGAAATATAAATCAATCATATTTGCAGCACTATCCATTGGTGTAATGGCGGGAGTTTCTTCCTGTGAAGATATGTTGAAAACTGAATCATCGGTGTTGATGTATGACAAAGAAGACAATTTGAGCAATGCCACCGATACAGTTTACTCTGTATTGGGTATTATTCAGAAAATGCAAAAAATTGCTGATAGAACGATTTTACTCGGAGAACTCCGTGGCGATTTGGTTTCCACTACCGATTATGCCACCTCTGATTTGAAAGAGCTAGGGAGTTTTTCAGGTTCTATTGATAACAAATATAATAATGCTGTAGATTATTATGCAATAATCAATAACTGCAATTATTATTTATCCCATGCAGACACTACCTATATAAGAGGTGGTAAGTCTGTTTTTAAGAATGAATACGTTGCAGTATTGGCATTCAGAGCATGGACCTATATGCAGCTCGGACAGATTTACGGTAAAGTTCCGTTTGTAACTGAACCTATAGTTAGTGGAGATAAGGCTGATTTGAGCAATTATCCTCTCAGGGATATAAAATATATTGCTCAACAGCTTATTCCCGATTTGGTGGGAAATGAAGATACTCCATTCCCAAACTACGGTGAAATTACAATAGGGCAACTTAAAATGGACTCCAGAAAGTTCTTTTTGCCTGTAAGACTTGTGTTGGGTGATCTATGTTTGTGGGCCGGTGAGGGTTATTATGCCGATGCAGCCAAGTATTATCATGACTACTTGTCCTCATTGAAGCAGAATGTTCCTACAACTACGCAAGGTATATGGTGGATATCTGCATATTTTAATTCTACTTTATTATCTTATCAAAATGCTTTTACTGAAGGTCCTAATAATAGGGATAGGTCTCAGATAGCTTATATACCTATGGAGTCTGAAGACTACAACGGAGTAGTAAGTGATCTGGATAATATCTTTGAATCTACAGTAGACAACGATTACTATTATCAGGCAACTGCCTCTTCGGCTTTGCGTCAATTGTCTGCCGATCAGATTTATTGTTATGCTTATTATCCTACTGTAAGTAAGAATGAGGTTAGAGCCAGATATGTGCTTGATACAGAAAAATATCCCACTAAACCCGTACCGAGTACTGCAGATTCTGTAATTTTGTTTGAAAGAAATGAGATTCCGAATTCATGGTTGCGTGGAGATTTAAGATTGTATTCCATTATTGATATTTCCACACTTACTTCTGATATGGCTAATTATAGTACTTCTTATCAGACGCTGAAAAAAATTTCTACAGACAGGATTTGTTTATATAGAAATGATGTTGTATATTTGAGGCTTGCAGAGGCAATGAATAGAGCTGGTTTACCGGAGATGGCGTTCCTTGTTTTGAAGTATGGACTCTGTCAAGATAATATTCTTACCAAAGTAAGTGCTTCTGAAAGGGCAAAAGCAACTATGTTGGGTCTTACAGAGTTTAACTCGAACCTATTCTCACCAGCGGTGTTAGATTATGTTGAGGGTTCTCTTAGTATATATGAACCGGCAGAGCAGAATAGACCCAAGAATACTATTGGGATACATTCTCGCGGAAGTGGAATATCAACATATAATGACTTCTACGTTATTCCTGCTTGTGCAAATTTGAGTGATTCAATAAAAGCTGTAGAGGAGATGATCGTTGATGAAATGGCTTTGGAAACTTGTTTTGAAGGTTATCGTTTCGGTGATCTGATGAGAGTTTCAATGCACAGAGCAGAACAGTTGGGCGGCTTTGCCGACAATGAATTCTTAGCAAAGAGGATTTCTAAAAGAGATGCTTCTCTCTACAGTAAACTAAACAATGGTGGTAATGGATATAATTCAAACTGGTTTTTACCTTTACCTTAATTAAATTTCTTAGGAAGGTTGTGGCCTGGCACCTCTTGGCTACAACCTCCCTATATAAATAATTTGTAAACCTTTTATTAACTAATTTATTAACTAAACAATCATTTTATGAAAAATCGTGACTTTATGATTGCTGGTTCTCTTTTGCTTGGTTTTTGCCTTACGGCTCAGGCCCAGAAAAATGATGACCAACTGTATTTCTACGGTTTTGAGGACAATTTGACATCCTTTACGGATTCGTCAAAACCTCTTGACTCGATCATGAAACTGAGGTATTATACCAAAGCTGATGATGGTGGCGGTTCAAAGGATATTACCGGCTGGACCCTAGATCCTGTTGAGTACGACACCGCTCTTTACTTGTTGAACGGTCTCTCTCCTTATAGAGCAGACGTTTACTCAGCTGTTTATGTTGAAACTGACCAACATCAGGAAGACATGAAGAAATTAGGTGCAGTAGGTGGCAACTATTATCTGCATGTTAAAACCGGTAAGAATTCTGATGGTGGGACTACTGAGTCAGCTGACTATCAGGGTTGTCTGTTTATCAGAAACATTCCTATTGAGGATTATACTTCTTATCGTTTGGTTTATTATCGCAAGACTGATCAGCCTTCTCAAGCTAAGATGTATTCAGGTATTCTGCGCGGTTACTATAATTCAGAGAAATCAATTTCTATGGATGGAGAAAATGCTAGCGGAACAGAATTCATGATGCATGAGACCAGCGGTATCACAAGCAATTGGCAGCGTGTTACTCTTATGACTTATTATCAGAATGACTCTGTTGCTAATCACCATTGTTACAAGGCTGGTTATTGGTGGACAAGCGGATGGTCTAGACTAGCTGCTGACGGTTCAGGTCAAGAGCGCGTTTACATTGAGCAGCCGGACAAATTCTTTGTTCGTCTGACATTCTCCGCTCCTGAAACTGATTATTACATTGATGATATTGCTCTTTACAAATCATCAATCGGTGGTGCTGAGTCAAACGTTAACATCATTCGTGTTAACTTCGGTTATGCAACCAACCTAAAGGATTTGGCTAATGCTTCTGACCTAAAGTCTATTGAGTTACCGGGTGAATATTTCACTATTACCGGTGTAGACAGCTTTATTGAGAATTCAGCAGGTGCTACCCGTGGATTGGATGAGACTGATGCAGATTTTAAGGCTCGTTGCGGTGAAAATGCTTTCTATGAAAGATCAGACATACCTGTAACATCAGCTGAATATCACAATGACGGTTATATGTATATTTTCCTTGCTGATAATGAATCAACCAGTGAACCGCAAAACTGCGACTTCTACGGTGATATCAGAATCAGCTTTACCAACCCTGTGGATAATCCGAAGATGGCTTTGAAGTACAACGGTACTCTCTTCCCTAACTCGCTTGATACTACATGGGTTAAAGCAGGCAAATTGGTTCCGAACTTCTCAAATGAGTTCGTTCTACCTAACGTCAGTGTATCTGCTACACCAGTTGCTTTGCTTCCTCCTACTGCTCTTTCTATTACACCTACTAACGGTTCTTTCAAACTTCCTACTACTACTACTACTGTTAAGGTACGTTTCAATAAGCCGGTATATTGCGATCCGGGTAAATTTACTGATATGGGTGTATTAGCTCTTTTCAGAAAAGCGGGTACTGTTGAAACATGGTTTGCTTCTGAATTCAATGCTACTGATTCTACAGTTGTATTTACACGTCAGACAACAGATCAGAATAAGGGTGAACTCTCCGGTGACTATGTAATTGAGATAATTCAGGCTAAAGCTGGTGCTTCTTATGATGCAGCTCCAATTGTGAAGTTTGCTTTGACATTCGGTACCGAAATGGCTGCTCCTGACAGACTTGTAAAGGATGATTTCCAGACTCTTGCTGTTGGTGCAACCAATCCTGCCGGATTTGCTGTTAATGCTAGCTGTATGATGAAAATCGGTGCATTCAAGGGTCTTGTTACTAAGGCTTTGATGTTCGGTCTCTATGGTGTAAATCTACCGAATGGTGCTCCTATCTTGACTTATACTCTGACTGTTACCGAACCATGTACGAAGCGTGTATCATTTGCAGTCAGCGGATGTAAGAAGAGCTCTTGGAATGATGCTGCTATGTTGGAATTCCGTATATTTAACAATGAAAAGGCTTTGGGTGACACTATTGCTGATGCTTATCAAGAATGGGGAGGAAGCGACTATAAACCTGAAGAAGGTGGCACAGTAACAGGTTATGACGAATATCAGAAAATGGTAACATTCCCGAAGGCCGGTACATATACGTTGGAGTGGAAGATGCCTAATGAGAATTCACATGGTGGCGGCCATAAGGGTGGACGTGTTCTGTACTACTTCGAGGTTTCCAATGAATATTCAAATGCTTATAAGTACATTGAGAAAGTTGACGGTGCTTTAGCCGCAGCTGAAGCAATGAAGGTAAATGCAGAGGCAGCTCCTAAGTTTGCAGGTTCTGTTCTTAATGCATTGAGTGATATGATTACTCTTTACGATGGCTTCACAACCTCGACTACTCCTATTTACACTAATCCTAATGATTATATTAAGGCTGCTTCAGATCTTTCTGACGCAACAAGTGCTATGAAGGTTAGAATTGATACTGTTGGCATCTACGAGAAGGAGTATAATATTTGTGATTCTATTGCTAATTCTTATGATGGAACAGATACTGCTAACGTAGCTGTTGTACTTGCAGCAAAGGCTCTTATGTTACAACATAAATCATTGAATCTTCCTGCTACTGAGCCTGCTGATTTGCGCATTATCATTAAGAATATTCAGAATGCTACCAAGGCTATGAATGACAGACAGGCATTGGCTCATAAGTTTATCAAGTTGATTGCTGATGTAGATAATGTACTTGATGTTAAGAAGACTTATAACTTCTTCGCAGAATATCCTGCTCTTGAGACTGCTTATAACAACAATAAGGGTCAGGATATCATCCTAGGCACCGATGTTGATATCAATGCAGCAATCACTGCTGTTCAGAATGCTCTTAATACATTCAACGGTAAGTTAGACGGTGCTTTGGCTATGGCTAATCAGGCTAAACTGTTGTATGATTTAGCAACTCAACTTGAAGTGAATTTTGATGCCTTGAATGTCGGTTCTGCTGCTAAGTTGACAGAAATTATGACTACGCTGGATGCAGACAATGCCGAACTTGTAGCTGCTCTGAAGTTGGCTATCAAGGCTAAGTTGTATGCAATGATTGCTGCCGGCGATGAAATTCCTACAGATCTTGATCTGTCCGGTTTCATCACTAATCCTGGTCTATATTGTCAGGCTGTAGTAGATGTCGATGTAGAGTACTATTCTTATCAATGGGGAGAGCCTAAGGATCGTTGGAGGATGAAGAAGGGTACATATACCAATGTATATCCGGGTTGGTCACTAAAGGTTGACGGCGGTAATGTACACGTTGGCAACGAAGGACGTAATTGGGTAGGTGCTTCACCAGTATTCGACGGTTATGTAGCTGCTGACTGGAATTCAGGATTCTCACTGACTCAGATGGTTGATGAGCTTCCATTGGGTATCTATTCTATCGGTGTTGCATACTCTAACGCTAAGGCTAACGCCGGTTGTAATTTGATGGTATTTACTGATGGCGAGGATACTACCTATATTGATACAGTATTAATGAGTACTGGTGGCCAGAATTACCTTGCTACACCAAATACCATTACTGAAGATATGGCAGTTTCTACCGGTACAGTAAAAATCAATTTGAATCATGCTAATGTAAGCGGTTGGGCACGTGTAGATAACTTTGCTTTGACATACAAGGCTGCATTTGAAACCGGTGTTGATTATGCTAATCTTGCTGCCGAACTTAATACAGCTGCTGCTACTGCAATCTCTGAGGTTGTAACAGGAGTAGAGAGTGTAACTACACGAGGTTCTGTTGAGTACTACAACTTGAACGGTATTAAGCTTGCTGCTCCTCAGAAGGGTATTAATATTAAGGTTACTACCGGTGCTAATGGTAAGCGTGTAAGTGAAAAGATTCTTGTTAAGTAATTAATCGGAATTTAAATATTGAAATCGGCGGGGAGTTTTCTCCGCCGATTTTTTTTTGTGGTATGTTGTAAGAATCATTCCCTACTTAATAAATTTTACTAACTTTGGAAATTTGTATTGAGGCGGCTTGATATTTTAGTGATAACCAATTAATAAATAAATAGAATTATGGCAAATGAAGTAAACAATGGCTTTTATAAGCTCAGTTGGATGCAGCGTATAGGCTTCGGTTCAGGTGATATGGCGCAGAACCTTATCTACCAGACAATAAGCATGTATCTGCTTTTCTTTTATACTAATGTTTTCGGATTGGATCCGGCAGTTGCGGCTGTGATGTTCCTTATTGTTCGTATTGTCGATGTGATATGGGACCCTATCGTGGGTGCTTTCGTAGATAAACACAATCCAAAGTTGGGTAAATATCGTGCATATCTTGTGTTAGGAGGAATTCCTCTTACGGGTTTTGCAATTCTCTGTTTTTGGAATGGTTTCTCAGGTTCTCTTTTATATGCATACATTACATACGTAGGTATGTCAATGTGTTACACATTAGTAAATGTTCCTTATGGAGCATTGAACTCGTCCCTTTCTCGCGATACTCATGAGATTACGGTATTGACTTCTACTCGTATGTTCATGGCTAACTTGGGCGGACTTGCGGTATCAATGGGTATTCCTGCTCTAGTTAAGTTTTTTGCTAACTCAGGAACAGAGGTCGCCAATGGTGAAGGTGCCATGCCGAGTGATGGAAATGCTTGGTTTTTGACGATGCTCATTTATTCACTAGTTGGACTATTCTTTTTAATCTTCTGTTTTACACAGACTAAAGAGAAGGTTGTCATGGATAAAAAGGAGAGTGCTAACGTTAAGGTTTCTGACCTATGGACAGAGTTTCTTAGAAATAGGCCTTTGCGTATTTTAGCTTTCTTCTTTATTACAGCTTTTGCAATGATGTCTGTGGGCAATGCCGCAGGTTCATATTATATGCAGTACAATATGAGTGCTACTACCGCACAGATGTCTATTTTCATGGGACTCGGTTCAATACCTGCATTCATTTTTATGCCATTAGTTCCGGCAATCAAGAGGGCTATCGGTAAAAGAGGGATGTTCAATCTATTCCTTTTAGTAGGTATTATTGGTATGGGATTGCTATATACCGTATCTATGGTACCTGCTTTAAAGACTCAGATGTGGATTGTGTATGCAGCTCAATTTATCAAATCTACAGGTGTAATAGTAGCAACAGGTTATATGTGGGCTTTGGTTCCTGAAGTTGTAGCATTTGGAGAGTATACTACAGGACGTCGTATTGCAGGTATAGTGAATGCTCTTACAGGTATATTCTTCAAGGCAGGTATGGCTCTTGGAGGAGTTGTTCCCGGATTTGTATTGGCTTTTGTAGATTTTGATAAGGATTTAACTGTGCAGACATCGTTTGCCGAGCAAGGAATTCTTTGGTTGGTTTGCGTAATTCCTGCTCTTCTTTTGATGGTCGCTATGTGGATCATATCCAAGTATGAACTTAGCGATGAGAAGATGGATGAGATTAATATGGCAATCGAAGCTAGAGCTAATAAAGAATAATTGTATTGAAAATGTTTCGATGATTAATAGAAAGAATGCCGATCGTAAGACCGGCATTCTTTTTTGTTAGATGATTATAAGAGGTGAGAACCTAAATGGAAGTTCTAAATAATTAGAACCCGAATCCGAAGTCGTCGGCTTCTTTCTGTTCTTCACGTTCAGGATCCTTTGCTTGAAGGTGAGTTTCGTTGCCCTCAATTATTATTGCTTTGACAGGACATATATATTCACAACCTCCGCAGCCAACGCAAACTTCTATATCAGTCTGAGGAATCGTCAAACCGCCTTCAAATGGAACCATAGTGACTGCTCCGGTAGGGCAGTGTTCGGCACAGGCTCCGCAACTTGTGCGGTTTTTCCATACTACGCACTCTTCTTTTGTAAAGAGAACCCGTCCCGGCTGAATGTGATGCTTCTCTTCTACTGTCAGTGGCCTTATCGCTCCGTTAGGGCAGACTTCACTGCAAACAGTACAATCGTAGTTACAGAAGCCTTTATCGAAAGACATGAGAGGCTGCATAAAGCCTTCAATGCCGTATTCCAGTGTGGCCGGTTTAAGCACATTTGATGGACATTTACTTACACACAAGTTACAAGCAGTACAGTGTTGCAAAAGTTCCTTATGACTTTTTGATCCGGGAGGAGACAGTGGAGTACGCTTGTCCTTGTTGATACCAACGACCTCTGCTGCTCTTGATTCTAAAGCAGCCGGTGCCATCACTGCAATTGCTAAAGCCGACTTGATGAAACTTCGTTTGGACTCATCAATAGTAACTTCTTCTTTCTTCTTGCATGATTTCCATACGGGAGAATATCTTAGTGCTCCTTTTTTACAATTGTCAATGCAGTCGAAGCAGTCAATGCATCTGGAGTAGTCGATAGTCTGATTTGCTGAGTCAATGCAATAGGATTTGCATTTTTTTCCGCATGCCTGGCAATGGTTGCATTGGTCTTTGTCAATCGTTATGCGAAACAGGGAGAAACGTGAGAAAAATCCCAACATTGTGCCTACCGGGCAGATGGTATTACACCAAGTTCGTCCGAATCTGAATGACATGAATCCTATTATGGCGAGAGTTAAAACAGCTACTAATAATGTAGCCATTGAACGTATTGACTGCTCTACATAGAAGAATGTATAATTTCCGGCCTTCTCGGAAAAATGAGCCAGGATATTATTCCCAAACACATATAGGGGCTTAAAAATCTGAGTGGCAATGCGACCGTAGGCGCTGTATGGCTCTATTAGACTGACTAATACAGTAAACCCGCACAGCCATGATATTAGTAGTATTGCCAATACTCCCCATCTTAACCATTTGCGCTCAGGTTTATATCCATACTTCTTCTTCTTATCAATTTTATTTGACAACCAATTGAAAAAATCTTGAAATATCCCTAAGGGGCATATTATGGAACAATATGCTCTGCCCAATAGCAGTGTTGAAGCAATTAATATAACAACAGTGACTATGCTAAGTGAGAGCAAAGATGGCAAGAACTGAATCTTCTGCAACCAAGGGTCACTCAATACTCCTGCAATGTCAATGAATCCGAATGTTAGAACGGCGATTACAACTATAGCAATCGCAAGTCTGATTTTCTTAAGCATAATGGATAACGGATTATAGCTTTATTCTCTTGACGTTGAGTTTATCGATATCCATCGTTCCCATTCCTAGTTTTTCTGCATCCGATATATGTGAGACACTTTCAATGGGTATCTCCTTGAATTGGCCAAAAAACTTAGTGGCGGCAGTGTCAACAGCTACAATGTCTTTTGAGGCGAATAGAGCCTTGGTCAGTTTTACGTCAGAAGCGGAACGTCCTTGAGGCCCATTGCTGGTCATGGTGCGGTAAGCATCGACAATCTGTAATGCAGCCGGTTTGGAAATGGTGGTAATGTCGGCAATGCACTGTTGAAGCCCTTTGCTATG
>CAZYFO010000001.1:68661-81741 GCA_964646955.1 uncultured Bacteroidaceae bacterium
CTATGGTCATAACATCTTGTCCATTCATCGCAAGAGTGGTCAAAGACTCGAACTTCAGAAGCGCCTGCACTAAGGCACTGTCTAACCATTTCGGCTACAAGTTCAGGATTGGTATTGGCTGCCATCTCGGGGGCGCGGTCCCATCCGATATTTGGCTTGAGGGTTACCTTGTCTCCTTTATGAACATAGTTTTTTATACCTCCAAATTGCTCTAATGCTGCTTTTAGCATTGCAGCCGGCTCTCCGTTCAAAACTGCAACCATATCGGCCTCGTTGGCGGCAGCCGCATTTGTACTAGATGGCAAGGTGGATGCCATCACTTTCATTACTCCGTTGCTTTTTATTGTCAGCAGAGCTCCAGCTGCTGCCAATGATTTTAGGAAATCTCTTCTATCCATATATGGTCAGTATCAATTGATTTTGTGTGCTAAAGTAGCAATTTCAATCGAATTTACAAGCAAACCGATGGTGAGATAATAATAAATATTGTACCCTTTAGTTTTTTTTCAAATAGATGTCATTAAGTCTTGCGGCAGACCGATAAAATGGCTAAATTCGCGAAAAATTATTAGCGAAAATTTCAACAATTAGAATATGGCAGATACGAAGAAGATTTCATCAGCCTTGATATCAGTTTATCACAAGGATGGATTAGATGAGATTATTAAATGTCTTTATTCGGAGGGTGTACAATTAATCTCTACCGGAGGTACTCAGAGCTTTATTGAGTCTCTTGGGATTCCATGTAAATCGGTAGAGGAACTGACCGGTTATCCTTCGATATTGGGAGGTAGAGTGAAAACACTGCATCCTAAAGTTTTCGGTGGCATTCTTTGCCGTCGTGAAATGGAAGAGGATATGGCTCAAATGGAGAGTTATGATATTCCGGAGATCGATCTCGTAATAGTTGATCTTTATCCGTTTGAAGAGACGGTCAAGAGTGGTGCAGCTGATGCGGATATTATTGAAAAGATTGACATAGGCGGTATCTCTTTGATCCGTGCAGGAGCAAAGAATTATAAGGATGCTGTTATCGTTGCCAGCAAAAACCAGTATCAGCCACTTCTTGATATTTTGAAAAACAATGGTGCAAAGACAACTATCGAGGAGCGTCGTTGGTTTGCAAAGGAAGCTTTTGCGGTATCTTCATACTATGACAGCTGTATCTTTAACTATTTTGCCAATAACGAAGATGAGCATCACCTGCGTTATGCCGTTGATGGCCACAAGCCACTTCGTTATGGTGAGAATCCTCATCAGAAGGGTCTGTTCTATGGTGATTTTGAAGCAATGTTTGATCAGGTTCACGGCAAGGAGATATCCTATAACAACCTGCTTGACATTACAGCAGCCGTAGAGCTTATAGATGAGTTTGATGAGACAACGTTTGCGATATTGAAACATAACAACGCTTGTGGAGTGGCATCGCGTCCCACCCTCCTTCAAGCTTGGAAGGATGCTTATGCAGGCGATCCTGTATCGGCATTTGGCGGTGTTTTGGTTACAAATACTCCTGTTGATAAAGAGACTGCAGAAGAGATAAACAACCTTTTCTTTGAGGTTATCATAGCTCCCGATTATGACTTTGACTCTTTAGAGATTCTTGAACAGAAGAAGAACCGCATCATTCTTATCCGTAAGGAACAGTCGATGCCGAAGATGCAGATTAGATCTGCCCTCAATGGCGTTCTGGTTCAGGATAAGGACTCAAAAACGGAGACACCTGAAGATCTAAATCTGGTTACCTCAAGAAAACCTTCCGATGAAGAGATTCAGGATATGCTCTTTGCAAATAAGTTGGTTAAGAACAGTAAGAGTAATTCTATAGTATTTGCTCGAGGCAAACAGCTTCTTGCCAGTGGGGTAGGTCAGACTTCCAGAGTAGATGCCCTTAAACAGGCAGTTGAAAAGGCCCATAGTTTTGGCTTTACATTGGATGGCTCTGCGATGGCGAGTGATGCTTACTTCCCATTTGCTGATTGTGTTGAGTTGGCAGATAAGGTCGGTGTAAAGAATGTTATTCACCCGGGAGGATCCAAACGTGACCAAGAGTCCGTTGATTATTGCGAACAGCATGATATGACAATGGTTATGACCGGTTTCAGACATTTCAAACATTGATGTTGATTTTATTTTATAATAACCTATAATACAGAAAAAAGTGGGCTTATTTACACTGACACAGGAATTATCGATGGACCTCGGCACTGCCAATACCATCATAATGCACAACGACAAAATTGTAGTCAACGAGCCTTCTATCGTCGCTCTGGACAATAGAACAGACAAAATGGTGGCCGTTGGTTACAAGGCGAAAATGATGTACGAGAAAACCAATAAGGACATTCGTGTCATCAGACCTCTTAGAAATGGCGTTATAGCGGACTTTGATGCCTGTGAACAGATGATGCGTGGACTTATCGGTATGGTTGATACCGGCCGCAGACTGTTCTCTCCTTCATTAAAGATGGTTATAGGTGTTCCTTCAGGCAGTACTGAGGTTGAGCTTCGTGCAGTGCGTGATTCTGCAGAACATGCCGGAGGTAGAGAGGTGTATATGTTGTTTGAACCGATGTCGGCCGCAATAGGAATAGGAATTGATGTTCAAGCTCCGGAAGGTACTATGATTGTTGACATAGGTGGAGGAACTACAGAAATCGCAGTTATTTCATTGGGAGGACTCGTTTCAAATAACTCAGTTAAGATTGCAGGTGATGACTTTACAGCAGATATTCAAGAGTATATGGGACGTCAGCATAATGTAAAAGTAAGTGAGCGTATGGCAGAACGTATTAAGATTAATGCCGGTGCTGCTTTGACAGAACTTGGAGATGATGCTCCCGAAGATTACATTGTAAATGGCCCCAATAAGATTACGGCACTTCCAATGTCTGTTCCTGTTTGTTATCAGGAGATAGCTCACTGTTTGGACCGTTCTATTGCAAAGATTGAATCGGCTGTATTGAATGCGTTGGAGAATACTCCTCCCGAACTTTATGCCGACATCCTTCAGAATGGTATTTATCTATCAGGCGGAGGTTCTATGCTTCGCGGCATAAGCAAACGTTTGGCGGATAAGATTGGCATTGATTTTCATGTAGCTCAGGAGCCCTTGTTGAGTGTAGCAAAAGGCACTGGGATAGCACTGAAGAATGTAGATAAATTTTCATTCTTGATGAGGTAAATATTTATAGCAGTGCGTACCTTACTTGATTTTATCATCAGGCACAGCTACATATTCCTTTTTATTTTATTAGAAACTATATCGCTGTTGCTTCTGTTCGGTTACAATGACCGACAGAAGGCAGCGTTGTTTTCTTCTTCGAATACTGTTTCAGGACATGTGTTTGAGATTCAATCCAATTTTAAAGAGTATTTTGGGTTAAAAAACGAGAACGCAAAACTAGCTGATGAAAACGCAAGACTTCAATCTGAGGTTTTCTTTTTGCGTGACTCTCTTAGAATAAATCAAGAAATTTCTGTTTTATCAAATAGTGTAGTTGCCAGAGTTATTGATAATTCTGTGCGCAAGGATGACAATTTTATCACTATTGATAAGGGCGCATCTGATGGTTTAAGTAAAGGTATGGGCGTTTATGATGCTAATGGTGTTGTCGGTATTGTGATGTTGACAGGACAGAGATATTCCGTGATATTGCCTATACTCAATAGCAGGAGCAGTATAAGTTGCAAGATTAAAGGACAGAATTGTTTCGGCTTTTTAGAGTGGAAGGGTGGTGATCCTTATATCGCCGAGGTTCTGGATTTGCCATATCTCACCAATGTAAGTGTTGGGGATACCATTGTTACAAGCGGTTTCTCTTCAGCATTTCCTGAAGATATTCCTATCGGTGTTGTTTCTGGTTTTGAGGAGTATCAGGCCGGTTATTCTATTGTAGTATCTGTGAAATTGTCGGCTGACATAAGCAACTTGGGATATGTTTACATTAATACCAAGAGAACCGATGACGATTTGCTTCTATTGAAACAGAATATCAAAGAATAACAAGCTATGGAAACAATCTCATTCTTTAAAAGGTTATTATCTCTGGTATTGCTTGTATTGTTACAGGTATTGATGTTGAACAGGATAAATCTGTTCGGTTACGTGACTCCGATTCTATATATCATGATGATACTTAAGTTAGATAGCGGTATGTCACGCGGTTCGATATTGCTTTGGGGCTTTTTTATTGGACTCTCAGTCGATATCTTTTCAAATACTTTGGGTATGCATGCCGCCGCTGCTACTCTTCTTGCTATGTTACAACCTGCTCTAATTAAATTGTTTATTACTGTTGACAGACGCGACATTGTTAAGCCGTCACTTCTGACAATGTCGAAAGGACAGTTCTTCGGATATATACTTCTCGCCTCCTTTATTCATCATTCAATATATTTCCTGCTAAGGACCTTTTCATTGGATGATTGGGCTATTTTGATAGCGAAGGTCGTTTTCAGCAGTTTATTGACAACCTTGCTCATATTTGTACTGGAGCTTTCTTTAGGTAAACAAGAAAACAGAAGAATTAAATTGTGAATAACCATCGTTTCGATAATAGACGTATTGCTATTACTGTAATGATTCTTGCAGTAGTACTGCTATATGTAATACGCCTTTTTACAATACAGGTGGTTGATCCCAAGTACAAAAATTCTGCCGATAATAACGCTCTATACTACAAGACCATATACCCAATGCGAGGTGGTATATTCGATAGAAACGAAGAGATGATTGTCAACAATCAGACCTCATACGATGTATTAGTGGTCTTACGTGAGATAAATGATCTTGACACACTTCGACTGTGTGGGTCTCTTGATATTACAAAAGAGTTCTTCGATAACAGAATGGCAGATATTAAGGATATCAGAAAGAATCCCGGTTATTCTCGATATACACCGCAGGTCTTTATGTCACAACTTTCTGTAGAGGAGATATCTAACTTAAGAGAGAATCTTTATCGGTTCAGCGGTTTCAGTCTTAATAAACGTTCTTTCAGACTTTATGCCCATGATGCGGCAGCTCATATGTTGGGTGATTTGGGAGAGGTTTCTAAGGTTGATATTGAGAAGGATGATTATTATGTTCAAGGAGACTTTATTGGGAAACAAGGTGTTGAGAAACAATATGAAAAGCAGTTACGTGGAAGAAAGGGTGTTGAGGTGCTTCTGAAAGATGCTTATGGGAGAATTCAGGGGAGCTATCATCAGGGTGAACTTGATATTACTCCGGAGTCCGGTTCTGATTTGACTCTTGGGATTGATATTGAGCTCCAAGAGCTTGGGGAGAAACTTATGAAAAACAAGATTGGCAGTATTGTTGCCATTGAACCTGAGACCGGGGAAATTCTGTGTATGGTTTCAGCTCCGACTTTCTCTCCAACGGATTTGGTAGGACGTCACAGAGGAGAGAATTTCAAGATACTTTCAGATGCATGGTCAAAACCTTTGATTAACCGTACAATACAGGGTACATATCCGCCCGGTTCTACATTTAAAACTGCCCAGGCATTGACTCAGTTGCAGGAGGGTATAATAGATACAAATACGATGTTCCAATGTCACAATGGCTTTATCTTCGGTCGTTTGAAGGTGGGATGTCATGCCCATGCGGCTCCTTTAAGTCTTATTCCTGCCATTGCAACATCTTGTAACGGCTATTTTTGTTGGGGTTATTACAGAATGATGGAATCGGATAAATATTCGTCTCCAAAGGAAGCTCTTACTGTATGGAAGGACTATATGGTTAATATGGGATTCGGCTATACATTGGGTATTGATTTGCCGGGAGAGGCACGTGGCATGATTCCTAATGCTCAGTATTACGATAAATTGTACAATAAGAGCTGGAGAGGATTGACAATTATCAGCAATGCAATCGGTCAGGGTGAGGTGACGCTGACTCCACTCCAGATTGCGAATTTGTGTGCAACTATAGCCAATAGAGGTTATTATATCACTCCTCATGTGGTCAAGAAAATTGAAAATGGGGAGATTGATTCTATCTATTCTGTCCGACACTATACTAAGGTTGACAGAGAGAATTATGAATATGTTGTAGAAGGTATGAGACAATCGGTGCTTGGAGGCACATGTAGGTCTGCCAATACTCCTTTATATGAATTATGCGGAAAGACCGGTACTGCACAGAATAATGGTAAGGATCATTCCGTTTTTATGGGTTTTGCACCGCGTGAAAATCCAAAGATTGCTATTGCGGTATATGTTGAGAATGGAGGTTTCGGTGCTACTTACGGGGTTCCTATTGGGGCTTTGCTTATTGAAAAATATCTTACCGATAGTCTTTCGACGGAGAGTCAGATAAAAGCTGATATGTATTCTGAAAGGGTTATATCTTATGACGAACAAAAGCGGTAATTTTTTCTCAAGAATCGACTGGCTGACAGTATTATTATATATTGTCATAATGGTTTTTGGTTGGTTAAGCATTTGCGGAGCCAGTGTAGATATTGAGAATCCGGATTTATTCGGCTTTGATACGCGTTCAGGGAAACAGTTGGTTTGGATTTTTTGCGCTTTGGCTTTAGGTGCGGCTTTGTTGACTGTTACTCAAAAGTTTTTTCTCTCATATTCATATGTTGTCTATTGGTCTTTCATTGGATTGCTTATTGTTACAATATTTATTGCAACTGATACAAAAGGGTCAGGCTCTTGGTTACATATTGGGCAGGTAAGCATTCAACCTGCTGAGTTTGCCAAATTCGCAACTGCATTGGCATTGGCAAAGTATATTGATAAATATGATTTTAATGCTTCACTATCGAAGAATCTTATACCGGCAATAGGTATATTCATTCTTCCAATGCTACTGATTATAGCTCAGAAAGAGACCGGTTCCGCAATTGTTTATTGCGCTTTCTTTTTTGTACTTTATAGGGAAGGAATGACCGGTTATGTTTTGTTGATAGGCTTTTGTGCCGTACTGTTCTTTGTCTTTGGTGTGAAGTATTGGAATGTCCCATTCCCAAATCAACCTTTTAATGTGGGGCCTTGGATTATACTACTGCTTATTCATATTTTGACAGTTATATTAACTTGGATAATTTCAAAAGATAACAAGACAGCGGCAGTGATATTATTGGCGAGTGTTGGATTAATGCTTGTAGGACTCTCCTTTTCTGAGTTGATAGTTCCTTTCGATATAACCATACTGCAGTTGATATCCGAAATCTTTATTGTGGTTTATCTTGTCATAAGAAGCATTAAAGATATGATTCTTCGTTATGTTTGGGTGGCTGTTTTCTCTTTAGGTTTTGTAGGTTATCTGTATTCTGTCAATTATGTGTTTGAGAATATTCTGGAACCTCATCAACAGACTAGAATTAATGTAGTGTTGGGATTGGAAGACGATCCTTATGGGGCGGAGTATAATGTGAATCAGTCAATGATTGCAATTGGTTCGGGAGGGTTCACCGGCAAGGGATTTATGAAGGGAACTCAGACCAAACTGAAATATGTTCCTGAACAGGATACAGATTTTATTTTCTGTACTGTGGGTGAGGAACAGGGATTTGTTGGCTCAACTCTAGTATTGCTGCTCTATTCTCTGCTTCTTTTAAGGCTTATTGCTCTATCGGAAAGGCAGTATTCAACGTTTGGCAGAGTATATGGTTATTCTGTAGTGAGTATTCTATTCTTTCATCTATTCGTAAACATTGGTATGGTATTGGGAATTACACCAGTGATAGGTATTCCTCTTCCTTTTTTCAGTTACGGAGGTTCATCTCTCTGGGGCTTTACCATATTATTATTCGTCTTTCTGAGAATTGATGCGGAACGTTCTGCCAGATATTAAAATATACGCATAAAAAACCGTTCTCACGTTTTCTTCAGAGATTTTTGATCGAAAAGCGCGAGAACAGTAAATAGAAAAGGTTTACCCGTATATTGGATGAATCCTAATCTTCTCTTCGGTTATCAGTTTTGTTATTGTCCGGTTTTTGAGATTCAACTCTATTTTCGTTTGAATTGTTCACATCATTTCTTGCGTTGGCATTATTGTTATGTCTCTTATTCCAATGCCCGTCGTTTCTTGAATTGTTGTTCCCTCTGTAATTCCCACGATTTTCCCTTCTATTGCTTTCTCGACTCTCACCATTGCCGTTGTTTCGGTCGCCTGAATGGTGGTAAGAATTGTTATTCTGATGGTCTGCGTGATTATCGTTATGATTGTCAAAAGATTTTTCAGGACGAAACTCTTTCCTACCTTCTCCGCCGTTATTGTCCGAATTCCTATTTGGTTTATTTTTCTTTTTCTTCTTATCGAATCTGGTAAGGGCATTTTCATCAAGAATGTCAAGGCTTGTACTTGCCATCAATTCTTCCTCGCTCTCATTTAAAGCTTTCGGCTTGATTCCTCTTTTATTCAATGCAATTATTTCCAACGCTCTATCAGTTGATACTGTTACCAAATTCGCGGCAAAGACCTTATCAGTAGAGTAGGAGATCTGATGGCTGAGTATGTCGGCTTTAAAGTAATAGTAAATATTGTCGAGGGTCTCCAAATAGATATCCCTTGAAGGAAAACGCTTTTGGGCTTCAACATAAGTGTCTACCTCATAGTTAAGGCAACATTTTAATTTTGCACACTGTCCGGCCAATTTCTGAGGGTTCATAGATAGATCCTGAAAACGGGCAGCGCCTGTCGATACCGAGATGAAGTTTGTCATCCATGTGGAACAGCAAAGCTCACGTCCACAAGGTCCGATACCTCCAATTCGACCGGCTTCCTGACGTGCTCCTATCTGCTTCATCTCAATACGTATATGGAAATTATCCGCAAGAACCTTAATCAGTTGACGGAAATCCACACGTCCGTCTGCTATATAATAAAATATGGCTTTATTGCCGTCACCTTGGTACTCTACATCTCCAATTTTCATCTCCAAACCAAGATCCTTGGCAATCTGACGGGAACGAATCATCGTTTCGTGCTCTTTTGCCTTGGCTTCATTAAATTTCTCCATATCGACTTCACGTGCTTTTCTATATACACGTTTGATCTCAATCTCGGGTCTTAAATTGGCCTTTTTCATCTGCAGATTCACCAATCGTCCTGTCATGGTAATTGTGCCGATATCGTGACCGGGAGATGATTCTACTGCTACAATATCTCCTTTCCCCAGTTCTAGGTTGTTAGCATTCAGGAAGAAACCCTTACGTGTGTTCTTGAATTGAACCTCTACGTAATTATTTCCTTCTTCGGCTCCCGGCACCTCTGCAAAATAATCGAAAGAGTGGAGTTGACCAATATGTCTTCCACAACCTTTGTAGTGTATTCCACCGCTACCGGTGTTAAGTATAAAATCGTCCATTATCCTTTATTTTAAAAGCAGTATGATTTTCATCGAGAGATCGAAGAAGACCATTTTTGCGTTAACATTTTGTTCTATATGTCTCTGGGCTTCGGACAGTTCGTCCATGATGCCTATTATATTCTTCTCATTAACAAACGGGGCAAATTTAGTGGAAAATTGTTTCTCTTCATCAGTCATGTAATTCAATTCCGGCCTGCGAAAATTCATTATAAAGTTTTCACGAACCATTCTTTGACAGTATAAGAAGAACCTTTTTTGCCATTCCCGCCCTTTTCCGGCCAATGTATCGTCTAAAAGTTTGAGCTCTTTCAGGCGTCTGGCATAAGCAAGACGCATAAGTTTTACGAAAGAGTCCAGATACGCGCGACTTTCATCTTGTATCTGAAGAGCCTTTTTTGCCTTTAGCCAGCTGCCGCAACTCAGACGTGCTATCTCATCTGCCAATGCAGGCTCAATTCTAAACAAAGGCCCTTGAAGATGTTCGCATATTGTACTCTCAGGAATAGGTTTGAAGTCTATTCTTCGGGTGCGGCTTAATATGGTTTCAAGAATCTGTTCCGGTGCACTGGATACCAAAATAAACAGTGTCTTTGCAGGAGGCTCTTCCAATAGTTTCAACAGACTGTTTGCACAGTTTGTATGCATCTTCTCAGGCTGCCATATTATCAATATCTTATACCCGCCTTCAGTGGAAGTAAGTGAGAGTTTATTTATTATGGACTCACTCTCTTCGGTATAGATCATGGCCTGTTTATCTCCTGCGTCCAGAGCCTCTAACCAATCTTCAAAACCGAAATAGAGATTATCCAGAATCATCTGACGCCAGGTAGGCAACTCATCGTCACTAATGGTTTTTCTTGAGGCCGATGATTTTGCTTTATTGATAACAGGGAAAACAAAGTGTAAATCGGGATGCACCAACTTCTTCATCTTGAAGCAAGAAGGACAACTGCCGCAAGAGTCTTTTCCGTCTGTTTTTTGACACATCAGATATGAAGCCAATGCAATTGCCATCTGAAGTTTGCCCGTCCCTTCCGGTCCACAGAATAGCATAGCGTGCGGAACGTTTCCTTTATCAGCTTCCTTAATCAGGTGCTGTTTAATCTCGTCTTGCCCTATGATATCCTTAAAAAACATATTACCGCATTTAAAGTGTAAAGATAATGCAAGTCGAATACAAAGAAAAGGAGTTTACTCATTTTCTTTGTATTCGACTTTCGCTATCTTTGATGTTAGACGCAATATATGAGAGATAAACCTTTAACAAAATCATTAGACCTACGTCTTTTAATAAAGTCCTACGAATTCAAATATAAATGACAAGTCAGGAGTTCAAGAGTATATATCTTCCATTGGACGCCAAACTCTATCGAGTGGCATTCTATATACTGGAGTCGGAGGATGATGCCAAAGATGCGGTACAGGATCTTTATGTCAAACTTTGGAACTCACGTGATATGTTGGACACTGTTTTGAATCCGCAGGCTTATGCACAATCCGCATTACGTAATATATGTATTGACAAGATTCGTTCAGCAGAAGTCCGTAATGCAGAATCGGTAGAAGAAAAATATGATTTGGCGGACAGTGCAGATATTGATAAGGAGATAATTGATAAAGAGAAACTTAAAATGGCAATGACTCTTATTGATGCACTTCCGGAAAAACAGAGAGAGGTTATCTGCTTGAGAATATTTGAAGAGATGGAATATGATGAAATTGCTGAACGTACAGGACTTTCTCAGACCAATTTAAGAGTGTTGTTGTGTATGGCAAGACAGACTATTAAAAGAAAAATTTCAGTGTAGCAATGAAGAAGATTAGTGATATAGAAGATTTGAGTTTTGAGGATATCCATAGAATTTCTCAAGATGAAAGAATAATGGCACCTTCAGAGCTTCGTCATGAACTTAATGTTATGATTGATTCTCTTGAGTTTCTGAATGAAAAGGAGGAAAAGAAGTGTGTTAATTATAAAGGATTGTGGGCTAAGATTTCTGCCGCAGCTGTTGTTGTTGGTGTTGTTGTGGCTGTAGCATGGCATGAGAGCCAGCCTGTCGATACTTTCTCGGATCCGGCATTGGCATATGCGCAACTGGAACAAACATTCTCATATATGTCTGAAAAGATGAATGTAGGATTAGAGAAGGCGGAAGAGGTCGAATCCGTATTTGATAAAACCGGTGATATGATTAATGATATAACAAATAAACAAAAGTGATATGAAAAAATACTTGTTCATAATTGCATTGATTCTGATTTCTGCAGGTTCATATGCACAAAGCGGCAGGAGCATATACAATAAATACTCTGATGCACCCGATGTAAGTGCTGTATTTATCTCTCCCGCGGTCTTTGATATGATAGGAACAATGCCCAATATGTCTGTTAATGACATTGATGTCAATCTCGCTCCAATAATCAAGTCTCTTAAAGGATTTTATTTGCTTGATAGTGAAAATAAAAGTGTCAGTTCCTTGATTGTTTCCGATGTTGAGAAGTTGGTTAAGGATCAAAAGTACGAACTGATGATGGAGGTGAAGGAAGATGGTGAGAAGGTAAAGATGTATATTACTATGAAGGGCGATTATGTGTCCAGTCTGGTGATGCTTGTTATTGATGAAGAGGAAACCGTATTTATCAATCTGGATGGTATGATGGATCGCAAAGAGTTGGAGAAACTGATGGTTTCGTCTCTGAATTCTTCTCATCATTGATGATGTTTATATAACAGAAGAGCGGTAAGACTTGATGGTCCTACCGCTCTTTTTTTTACACAATATCAAAGTATTGTAACGCAGCTTCTTGGAGTAAGCTGTTTAAAGAAATCGTTGCCTTTGTCATCTACTAAGATGAAAGCAGGAAAATCCTGAACTTCAATCTTCCATATGGCTTCCATACCCAACTCGGGATATTCTACGCATTCTATGCTCTTGATATTATTCTGAGCCAATATAGCTGCCGGACCTCCAATAGAACCTAAATAAAAACCTCCGTGTTTCTTGCAGGCATCTGTTACTGCCTGGCTACGGTTGCCTTTTGCCAACATAATCATTGAGCCTCCATGATCCTGGAATAGGTCGACATACGAGTCCATTCTTCCGGCAGTGGTAGGGCCCAAAGAGCCGCAAGGCATTCCTGATGGAGTCTTGGCAGGTCCTGCATAGTAAATAGGATGATCCTTGATATACTGTGGCATATCTTCTCCTCTGTCGAGAAGCTCTTTCAACTTTGCATGAGCTATATCGCGTCCTACTATTATAGTACCATTCAGAGAAAGGCGAGTCGATACAGGATATTGGCTCAGTTGTTTGCAGACCTCAATCATAGGACGATTCAAGTCAATCTTTACTACTTCACCTTCGTTCTCCGCACGCATATCTTCCGGAATCAATTCGTACGGTTTATCATCCATTTTCTCAATCCAGATACCGTTTTTGTTAATCTTGCACTTTATATTACGATCTGCCGAACAACTTACACCAAGTCCGACAGGGCAGCTGGCACCGTGTCGCGGCAGTCTTACGATACGTACGTCATGAGCCAGGTATTTACCTCCGAACTGCGCACCGAGTCCTATCTTATAGGCTTCTTGCAGTACCTGTTTCTCAAGTTCTATATCACGGAAGGCACGTCCTGTTTCATCACCTGTAGTAGGTAGTGAGTCGTAATAATGTGTAGATGCCAATTTTACCGTGAGTAAATTCTTTTCGGCACTTGTACCGCCAATAACAAAAGC
>CAZYFO010000002.1:0-22819 GCA_964646955.1 uncultured Bacteroidaceae bacterium
ATGTACCTGAAGGTAAGCTGAGAGAAGCGGCAGTCCGGCACGGGTGTAGAGTCCGTGTCGGTTCAGACCGTTGTAGGTCTCGTTACGTATCATATCAGAAACGCCCATGGTGGTGTTGTACTCAACGTCGTTGATTATGGGGTGCTCCAGGCCTGTTCCGAAGTGTGCAAGCAGCGTGTCGCGCCAGTGGTCCAGTTCCTGCAGTTCAACGGCTTTGTAGGGCAGCATCCACTCCAGATACTCTTCAAAAGTGACATGGCTGGTCCAGGGGCAGGTAGCCCACTGTTCGTAGGACTTGTCTATGTTGTCAATAAGGTAATCGGCTTTGATGATCTGAGCATCGGGAATGGTGTGGTTGGGCAGGTCGCTGTACTTCTGGTCTGTAATAGTCAGAAGACTGTCGCGCTGTTGTTCCGGAGTCAGGGTATGGTCTTCCGAAATACGAGCTGCATAATCGTAATACTCGTAGATTTGATTGCCTGCATAGGAATAATGTGCGGGCATGTTCTCAATGAGGAACTCTGCCGCGCGAAGTTTGTGGGGATTGTCATTTTTGTAATGCTCAATCACCTTCTCCAACTCAAGCCGGTTGGAGCCTGCGCTTTCAATGGCACGGTCCAATGCGTTACTGCAGGCGCAGCATAAACATACAGCCACAGATGTGGAAAGCAATGATAATCTCATATTTTTAAAGGTTTCTATTGAAAGTTCTGTGCTGAAACTAACAATCTAATATATTTTTTACAAATATAATACTGTTTTTTTACCATCTCCCTTATTTAGTAAATATTAATATTAAATATTCAAATATAGACTAACAACTTATTAATTACCTATTTTATATACAGAGACTGCATTTACTTACTTGTCCGCCCTGTCTGAGAGTAAGTAAGGACTAACATTATTGACCTTGCCCACGCAATGCCCGAATAATCCACCTGCCTGTTTCTGATCTATCTTCTTTACCAAATTATCAGAATCCCTCATAATCTGCCTTTGTGTTATTGGTAATTACCACCCGAATGGCACTGCTTTTGGAGTACACGTGCATACTATTTTCAGTAATTGCACACAATTACTGAAGAAACAGCGAGTGGTTTCCGTTGAAATTGTGTGCTTCTATCTTAGAAATCCTTCGCACTTACGAGAGTAATTGCACGCTATTTCTACGAGAATAACGTTGTGGTGGTAATTACCCTCACAACGTTATTTCAGGTGAACAATTTGAGAAAAAATGTTGTATATTATGCTGTTTGCGATAAGCCCGGCACTCGTGCCTAAGATTCGCTCTTATTCTGAAATACCGTACATCATCAGGCCGCCGGTTTGTGATAGCGAGCCTTTGATGTTCAGGCATTTGGCTGAACCATCTGTAGTAAAGGCAAATATATCGCTTCCTGTTAATGAGAGATTTGACTCTGTATATACGGCAGAGTGAGAAGAACCGATGTTAACCGTGCTGCCGTTAACTATACTCAAGTTGTTACTGTCTATAGCTCGTGGGCGTACAGATTCTTCACCTGAAATAAATGATGGACCTTCTGTTACAAGAGTCAGTTTGCTATTGTCGATATTAATGTCTCCGATTACATTGATACCCTTACCGCCCTTGCCCGTACTCATTACCTTTATGTCTGAGTTTGAGATGGATAAAGCAGCCTTACTGCGTATTGCTGCAGCTGAAGAGTAATCCGCCACTGAGTCCTCATATAATGGATTTCCTTTAGTAATCAGTAGGGTACTAAGATTGCTGATTGACATTCCCAGATCACTTGTAATACACTTTGAGGCATCTCCATTGACAATAGTCTTTATAGCTCCGCCGGTAATACCTATTCTGCCAGAGGATGTGATAGCATGACCTTTTAAACCAGTGGTTTCAATATCTATCATGCCGCCAGCAATATCAATATGGGTAGTGTCGGTAGCATCGTAATCGGCTGTAATTCCGTTATCTATTGATCTGACAGTTATATTTCCACCGTTAATAGAAGCGAAGCCTTTTCTTACGCTGATTCCGTCATCTTCAGAGGTGATATTCAGGTTACAACCGTACATAAGAAAATAATCTTTTGTGCTGATACCATCCTTTCCAGCGTTGATTGTTATGGGCCCGCAATTACTACGCAGACGTATGTAATCATCACTGCAGATGCCGTGAGCAGAGAGAGAGGTTACATTGAGCGAACCCGCACCGCTGAATAACAATTGTCCTTCACTGAAAAAGGCTCCTTTTTGATCCTCATTTGGTGTCATGGAATATGTCAATCCATCCTTAAGTCGGTTAGTGGTACCTTCCTTCAGAAGAACACAACATGGCTTGATTGATTGACTGTTAATAGCTGCACCTACTGGGTTGGTAATATCAACTCCGGCCAATTCCAGGATATATTTATAGTCGCTGTAGATCTTGAAAGAACCGTTTCCGCTCTTTCCTTTTAATACATACCTTATATATTTCTTTGCTGAGCGTACAGTAACATTTGCACCGGAGTTTGTGATAGAAATCAAGTTTTTATCATAGTTTCCTGTAACTGTAGCAGTGGACTCGGAGAAGGTTATTGTAATGGTTGATACTGAAGAATAGTTCTCTACAAAGTCATTATAGCTATTACTCTCCGTATTAGTCTCAATAACTTCAGAGACGTTATGATACGATGGATTAAACGATTCCGCTAATGACGATATAAAATCATCTTTTTGTGGGAATGGAGTGACCTCTGATGCTGAAGAGACAAATGCCAGACTATCAAAAGAAGAGAGGTCATAAACCGCGGTCTGACCTATGTTAAAAGAGAATGATGCATATTTCTCATCAGGTGTGATACGAAAAGAGTCAATATCAACAACATCAGCACGGTGTTTTATTCCACCGGACTGATTAAAGACAACAGTCGTATTTTGGGCTGATAACTGGATGCAACAAATCAACGAAAACAGTAATAAATACTTATGATTCATTATCTGACAATCTTTATTGTTTTGCTGTCCAATCTAAGCAGGTAAAGTCCTTTCTGAAGTTCTCCCAAATCTATTGTTTCTATTTGAGAGCCGATTGTCTTCTGTAATACGACTTTACCGCTGAGGTTATAAACAGAGAATTTTGATCCTTCAGAGTTTGCAACTACCGCTATGCCTGATTGGGCCGAGTATGCCAAATGTCCTACCATGACTTCTACCGTCTCTACACCTGTCAGATTGGAAAAGTTCATTTTTTCAATTGCAGAGAGTACATAGCTGTTGGTAGAACCGTCTTGATAGGTGGCAACGAGGTTCCCATTTTTGAAAGTTATTTTACGTAACTTATCAAGACCAAGCTCAACTGTTCCTCCTTCCTTATCATTTATGACAAGACTTTGTCCCATCACTGATGTTACAGAAAGAAAGAAAACAAATACAAGGAGTAATATTTTTTTCATAGGCTAAAGTATTTCAAAATTCATAACCGTAACTTATTCCGATAGCGGAACCGCTGGGTTCGTCATCGTCTTGGTTATTTTGATACACATAATATATCTTCAAAGAGTGGACTTTTGCCAAAGAGCAACTGCCCCCAATGATGTATCTGGTTTTTTCCAGTTGGAGCCCGTTATCAATATCATTAAAGAGTTCAATTGAAGCATAAGGATTGACCTTAAATCCCGGGATGTCATAATCTGCTTCAAACCTGGAGCGAAAAACGTTTTTTTTCTTAGCGGACTTATATTCTACAACTGTTTCCTCCGGGATAAGTTTGTCAAATGAGGTCGAATACCTGTATTTTGTCTCATTGACGGCGATACTGTCATTAAAGGTGAATTGATATCTTTCCCTGATTGAAAAAGAGAATCTTCCTATTTCATATTGTGCTGACAAAGATGTAAATCCGCGATGTTTATTAAGATAATAATCTTCATCTTCGTTGTACTCCTGAAAACCGTTATCGATACCTTTCAGAGTAATACTCGACTCATTGTAGGTCTTAAGAAATTTGTAACCTAAGTCTGCTTTTACACTTAATGTCTTGGCGGTATTACGATAGAGCCTATATGAGACTGATGTCCCGATTGTAAAGCGATCCATCTGACTTAAGTCATCTAATAGACGATATTCTGTTTCAAAATCCATTTTCAGCCCTTTTGTCAGCTTTTTTTCGATGCCGGCACTACTCCAAAGGGCTATACCATCTCCAGCCATCGATGGGGCAGTAATCAGAATGCTTCCCATGAGAGCCAACAGAAATCCTATTTTTGAAGATGGATATTTCATTAAAAACAGTTTTACTACCTATTTAAACTACCTATTTCAGAACTTTTTCCCTGATTTGGTGACGTTATCTATCGTTCCAAATTCATCCATTACCGGCTTGTAATAAATCTTGAGCACGGCAGAATCTTTCAACAAATCGATATTGCCAACTTCAATCCGGATAATATTCAGTCCAAGCCTTTTTTCCAAATCGGCTTTTAGTTCTTGCTCTTTCTCGGGAACTACCAGTTTTACGTTGTCGTAAGTCACCAGTTTGGTGGCGACATGCTTCATCCATGTGGTGTTCTCGCAAACGGCAAGAGCAGTTACAAAGATAAGGTTTGTTGCGATAAGTTCAAAATAACTTATAGTAGTTGCTAGTCCATTTATAGCTGCTACAGCAATTATAACAAAAAGATATGTCATTTCACGAATTGGAACCTGTTCTGTACGGTATTTGATTATACCGAATATGGCAAACAGTCCAAGAGCAAATCCTATCTTAAGTTTTACGCCTCCCATTAAATAAATGAGAAGAAAAATACTTATACCGATCAGTGTGAATGTGAAAAAATAGTCTCTACGCTTTGCTTTAGGATAGTAGAATGCAAGAACAATAACTGCTATGGTTATAATGTTGAGTGCTAATCTGAGAATCATCTCCTCAAAGCTGCTCCAGACAGGCCAAAATGGAGTGGCTGATACATTTGCAACAAGTTCTTCAGTCTCTTCGCCTAACAAGTTGGCCTCTTCATTTATTGTAGCCAACATCTGGTTTACACCTCCGGAGAGTAGTGCTAGTAAGCTTCCCATAATCATTTAGTTATAATCTTTTCTATTTTTCTAAGTTTTACATTGAATCTATTACGTTTTAGACCAGGGGTAGTCAGTGCTGCACCTATACAGTACTTACTGAATCCTGTGGGACAAATGCGTAATTCTCTTAATATATCCATAATCGGAGAATAGGTGTTCCCATCTCTTTTTACCTCAATTACTACCAGATTTGTCATCTCTTTTTCCATGCCTGTGACGACATTGCTAAAAGACAACCCACTATCGATTGTAAGTCTTTCAGTCTTTGCTTTGTTTATTAACGTAATCCGCTCAAAATGATTTGCCACTTTTGGTGACATGTCTTTAAGCGGAATAGGAAGCAATGCGCAACTCTCAAGAAATTCGGCTGCACCATCATCTTTGATTGTCTCCAAACTAGTTACTGGGATACGTTTCTTCTTGGTCCTTCCGTGATTGTTTTTCAGTTTAACTTCGAAAAAACAGTTTTTTGTATCCAGGTATGTCCTCACACGAACTTTCTGTCTGGTGAGTCTTCCGTTGTGATGATTCAGATACATTGTGTTGTCTGCATCATCCAAATATACAGTACTGTACTCTGCATATCGCTTTCCTTCAATCTCCTGGACTAAGTAATCGTTCTGAACCTTGCCCAAAAGATCTTTAAGCTGGGCATCAGATGCTAAGAATTTGCAATCGGTTCTATTCATTAGCCGTACTGCTGACATCTCATCAAGCGAAATGGGTGGCAGTTTTTCAAGCAGTCGGATATATTCGGTTAGCATCATTTAATAATTACCTGCAAAAGTAGCATTTATTAAGTTACATCGAGTATAAATATTTAGAAATTCATACCTTTGTGTTCAACAATTGTATCAAAAAATTAATTCCGAGAATATGATTGAGATTGAAAAGTGTTTGAAAGACGCAGAAGAGCAGATGGAAATGTCCATTATGCATCTTGAAGAAGAGTTCGCTCACATCAGGGCCGGCAAGGCTAATATACGTATCTTAGATGACATACGTGTTGACTCTTACGGGTCTATGGTTCCACTGGTTAATGTTTCTGCATTGTCCACTCCTGATGCAAGAACGATTGCCATTCGTCCTTGGGATAAGAATATGATAAAACCAATTGAAAAGGCTATAATTGACTCTCCGATTGGAATTATGCCGAGTAACAACGGAGAGATAATCAGACTTGGTATTCCTCCTTTGACTGAGGATCGTCGTCGTGAATTGGTTAAGCAGTGTGGAAAGGTTAGTGAGAATACGAAAATTTCTATACGTAACACTCGTCGTGATCTAATTGATTTGTTGAAAAAGGCTCTCAAGGATGGTATGCCTGAGGATTCAGAAAAGGATGCTGAAGAAAAAGCTCAGAAACTTCATGACAAGTTCATCAAGTTGACTGATGAAATGTATACTGAAAAAGAGAAGGAGATAATGACAGTTTAAGTTGATGCGAGGATTAGTAATAAAATGTACCGGCAGCAGCTATATAGTCCGTACTGATGACGGAGTATGTCAAGAGTGTAAGGTAAAAGGCTCTTTTAGGATTAAAGGAATTAAGAGCACAAATCCTGTTGCTGTAGGAGATTATGTAGTATTTAATCCTACTCAAGGAGATACTCCTTCTTATATCGTGGATATTGAAGAACGTAGGAATTACATTATCAGACGCTCTTCAAATCTTTCCAAACAGTCTCACATATTGGCGTGCAATTTGGATCAGTGTCTTTTGATTGTTACTGTCAATTATCCTGAGACTTTTACTGTTTTTATTGATAGATTTCTCGCTGCCGCCTGCGCATACAACATTAAAGTAATACTCGTTTTCAATAAGATCGATTTATTGTCTTCCGAAGAGCATTACAGGGTAGATGAACTCTGCAGATTGTATGAAAGAATTGGTTATGACTGTATTGAGTGCGATGCTCTGCATGGGACTGGGATGGAAGAAATAAAGAGAGAACTGAAGGATAAAGTGACTCTTTTGTCAGGAAATTCAGGCGTCGGAAAAAGTACTATGATAAACGCTCTTATACCTGATTTGGATTTAAAAACAGGAGAGATATCGAGTAAGCACAATACCGGAATACATACTACGACCTTTTCTCAGATGCATCAATTACCTGAAGGAGGATGGGTAATAGACACTCCAGGAGTAAAGGGTTTTGGAAACTTCGATATGAAAGAAGAGGAGATAAGCCATTACTTTACAGAGATATTCTCTGCCTCAAAAAAATGCAGGTTTGCTAATTGCACACATACCAGTGAGCCGGGATGTGCTGTGAAAAGCGCTATAGAAAATGGTGAGATAAACATCTCGCGCTATTCCAGTTATTTGAGTATGTTGAACGATGAAAACGAAGAAAAGTATAGAAAACCCGAATGAGTCCTCTATACCTTTCTTGGCTTTTAGTATAATAATCTTGTTAACGGACTATCAATCTGTCCATTTTTGAACGATACGTCCTTCGTCGTCTTTGAATGAACCGCAAAGGATCATGATAAAGTCTATCAGCACCCATATTCCCAATCCTCCAAGAGTGAAAATTTGAGCAATACCGGAGCCGACTTTTCCTACATAGAAACGGTGTACTCCAATAATCCCGAAAAACCAGCAAAGGAGTGCTGCTGCTAATCTGCTTTTTTCACTGATATTCTTGTCAGAAGCAGGTTTTTTGTTTTCATTACCGGTGGAACATCCACATTTAATACAAATTACGGCCTTGTCATCAATCTCGGCCCCACAATTCTTACAAAACATGTTTAATCTTTATTTATAGGTAAATAATATATGGTATATAACGATCAACGTTTCTTCTTGAAAAATGACCTTATGAGTTCTTGTGATTCTTCTGCTAATATGCCTCTCGTTATTGTCGTCTTCGGGTGTAATGCCTCCGGAGCAAAATTCGAATAACCACGTTTTTCGTCATCTGCCCCATAGACCAATCTACCTAACTGTGACCAACCTAAAGCTCCGGCGCACATAACACATGGTTCCAATGTGACATATAGTGTGCACTGATCCAGATATTTTCCACCAATATAGTTTGCGGCAGCAGTGATTACTTGCATCTCTGCGTGTGCGGTTACATCGTTGAGGGTTTCAGTCAGGTTATGGGCACGTGCAATTACAATCCCTTTGCTTACAACTACCGCTCCTACAGGAATCTCTCCGGCTTCTGCTGCTGCTTGCGCTTCAGCGATAGCCATACGCATATATTTCTCGTCATCTTCCATTAACGACGCATATCTTGTTCTGTGAACAAAGTGGGATAGTCTTGATCTAAATTCTTCAGAATGAAAGCGATAATAGTCTCACGCATCCATCTGCTACGGTTAGAGATATTGTACTTCCGTAGATAGCTGTCAATAAGCTTCTTTTCTTCTTCGTTAGTAAGACAAGTAAGCTTGATGTTTCTGATATTTTCTTCTTTTGACATATTATTGAAACGAAGGTATTACAAATTCGGTTTTTTTGCCAATTATTTCGATTAAAAATTAATATTATTACCTATTTTTGCGTTTAGGTGTCTTTAGTAGGGTCTTTGAAGGTGTATTTCTAAGTTTGGAAATTATATCTTAATGAGGTATTAAAGTGACTCTTTTTGAAAAATCTTTTATATGGCAAAGCACAATATTCTTGGATTTAACGGAGAACAAATAGCGGCTGAACACATGAAGGATCAGGGCTTCACGATCCTGCATAGAAATTGGCGAAGCGGTCATAAAGAGCTGGATCTGGTAACTTCGAAAGATAATCTGCTTGTTGTAATTGAGGTTAAAACCAGATATAATGACATATACGGTTTGCCGCAGGATGCTGTCGATGATAGGAAAATCCGCAAGATAATATCTGCTACCGATTCATACATCAGATTGTTCTCTATAGATATGCAGGTCCGTTTTGATATAATAACAATAATACTCGGAGAAAAGAGTTTCAAGATAGAGCATATTGAAGATGCTTTCTTTCCTCCAATATGGTGATGATTATGAATAAATCAGTTAAGTGTCACATCTTGCAAGATGTAGGTTCAACCAATACCTATCTTCTCGAACTGAAGGGAGGGGACCCTAATTTCGACTACGAGTTGGCAACTGCAGATTTTCAGTCGGCTGGCAGGGGGCAAAGAGGCAATACATGGGAATCTGAACAGGGATCGAATCTGCTCTTTAGTATTTTGGCTCATCCCGGTTTTATTGAAGCAAAGAATCAGTTCTCTGTGTCACAGGCAATATCTCTTGCTGTGCTCAACAGTATTGCATCTGTTGCCGGGCCTGAGTATGCAAAGGACTTTTCGGTGAAATGGCCTAATGATATATATTGGAAGAATAAAAAAATTGCAGGTATTTTGATAGAGAATGTGCTACAAGGTTCTAAAATTCTGGACAGCGTTATTGGGGTGGGGCTGAATGTGAACCAGAAAGTGTTTGTAAGTAACGCTCCAAATCCGGTTTCTCTATATAACATCACCGGAAAAAAGATAAATAGAGATGATTTGCTGGAAATGATTGTTGATGAGTTTATACAGCAGATGGATAATTTGAGAAATGGGAATCATTATAGTGTTGATGAAGAGTACCATCGACATCTTTTCAGAAGAGACGGTTTCTACAGATACCGTGATTCACAGGGAGAATTTTCTGCACGTATTGATCATGTACGCAGTGACGGACATTTGGTTCTGGTGGATAATGAAGGCAAGACAAGACAATATGAATTTAAAGAAGTCTCGATTATTCTTTAATGATATTCGCTTATTTAATCAGTTATTGTTACTTTCGCAAAAAATAAAAGTATGGCAAGGTTTAAAAGAATACTTCTTAAGCTCAGCGGTGAAAGCCTTATGGGTGAACAGAAATATGGAATTGATGAACACAGACTTCATGAGTATGCCCTCCAGATAAAAGAGATTCATGATTTGGGTATAGAAATCGGTATCGTAATTGGTGGCGGAAATATCTTTCGTGGATTGAAAGGAGCCGGCAAGGGTTTTGATCGAGTTAAGGGGGATCAGATGGGTATGCTGGCTACAGTAATTAACGGATTGGGGTTGAGCTCGGCATTGACTTCTGTAGATTGTCCGTCGACTGTCTTGACCGCAATTCGAATGGAACCTATTGGTGAGTTTTATACAAAATGGAAGGCTATTGAAGAGATAAGGAAAGGAAAAGTTGCCATTATGGTTGGTGGCACCGGGAATCCGTATTTTACTACTGACACCGGTTCTTCTTTACGAGGAATAGAGATTGAAGCGGATGTAATGTTGAAGGGTACACGAGTTGACGGCGTCTATACGGCTGATCCTGAGAAAGATCCTAATGCAGAGAAATTCAGCAATCTGTCATTTGACGATGTTATTAAGCGTAACTTAAAAGTCATGGATATGACTGCTATGGTTATGTGCAAAGAGAACAGACTTCCAATATATGTATTTAATATGGACGCTGTTGGAAATCTTAGAAAGGTAATTAATGGGGAACCTATTGGAACATTGGTTCACGAATAAGATATAATGGCTTGTGCCTTATTTATCTTTTTTCTTAATCTCCTCATAATCGACATATTCTCCTTCTGATTTGGAGAAGAGTTTTTTCTTCTTTGAAGAGTTTCGTCTGATGGTTGTTTCTCCATCGGACGTTTTTTTCTTTCTTCTAAAAAGGTTTATTATGGTCCCTAAGAATAATATCAATACGTTTCTGAAAAAAGTCAGAAGCGCTAAAAGAAGAAAGAGGAGAGTTATAGTGAGTAGTATTAACATTCCAATTTTTTATAAATTACAATATTGCAGGAACAAGAATAGTGCCTGAAAATCAATGCTGACCTTTTGTCAGTAGTGATAAAATGATATACCAGCAGACAACAACAGCAACTCCGCGTATTCCGAGAAGTATCAGAATAGCAACAGAAATTATCAAGAAGATGAATCTGATTTTGTTATCACTCCACTTTAGACTCTTGAACTTGAGTGAGAACATGGGGATGTCACTTACCATGAGAAGTGAGAAGACAACCATCAAGCCTAATAAAATCCAAGGTGTGTTTAATAGTGAAATGCGAGGCTCCTGCAACAATCCGCACCAGAAAAGGGCGTTGGCAGGAACTGCAAGTCCCAAAAATGATGTGGTCTGGCGAGTATCGGTATTGAACTTTGCCAGTCTCAAGGCGGAAAAGATTACTATTATAAACCCGAAAAATGGGATAATGACATTCAGTGTATTACAACAATTGAAAGAATAACCCTTCAATATGTACCAGCAAAGAAGAGAAGGCGATAAGCCGAAAGTAATAAGGTCTGCCAATGAATCCAACTCTTTTCCGATAGGTGAAAATGTTTTAAAAAGTCGTGCTGAAAATCCATCGAGGAAATCAAACAAGGCACCTGCTACTACCCATACCAGAACCATCAATGAGTTGCCCTGAAAAGCGCAAACACAAGCCATACAACCACAGAAAAGGTTGCAGCATGTAATAGCGTTCGGAATATGTTTAGTGAAAGAAGTTATCATTATGAAACCTTTATGGAAGTTTTGCTATGATATTCATGTCGGCCGTAACTTGCTGATTTAGCTTTACGCAGATAAGAGACCCCACAGGCAGATAGACATCGACACGGGATCCGAATTTTATAAAGCCCAAATGATGGTCAATACGGCTTTCGGAGCCCACCTTTGGATAGGTGACTATTCTTCTTGCCAGCGCTCCGGCAATTTGTCTGACCATTATTTCCTGTCCTTCGGGAGTTTTTATTACGATTAATGAACGTTCGTTTTCCGTACTTGATTTGGGTTTGAAAGCTGCGTAATATTTTCCGTCCTGATGCTCAACCTTGATAACGGTACCATTTACCGGATACCAATTAGCATGAACACTGAATATGCTCATAAATATTGATACTACGACTCTTCTGTCTTTAAAATAGTCAGGTTCATCCACCTCTTCTATCGCTACAACGCATCCGTCTGCAGGAGCAACTACAACCTTCTCTCTGTCTTCGTTTGGGAAATGCCTATTGGGATTTCTGAAGAAGTTGACTATTAGTCCCAGAATGATGATAGATATGCCTAATACTACATAAGACCACCATCCGGAGATGACAGGTAAAAATAGAATGTTATTGAGTACAAATAAAACTATAATTGTAAGAGTCAGTGTATGGACACCCTCTTTATTGATAGTAGTTCTTCTTTTTATATTCTCCGCCATGAATTTTTTGTTGTTCCGACTTGCAAAAGTAAGTCTTTTTGTCATAAAAATCAATTCTAGCAATAGATATTGTTTTATTGATATCTCATTTTAAAGTTAAGTAAAGAATTAAACCAAATCCAGGCTCATATTGTTCATATTTTTTGCCCTTTTGGTTTGTTACATTGGTCTATTGGGAGTAACTTTATAAACTTTTTCGTTACATTTTATTATGCAAGATTTCGTTCACCTTCATGTTCATACGCAGTATTCTTTACTCGACGGTCAAACCAACATTCAAAAGATGGTGGATAAGGCCATTAAGAATGGAATGCAAGGAGTTGCCATTACCGATCACGGCAACATGATGGGAATAAAAGAGTTTATAAACTACTGTGAAAAGAAAAATAATGCGTTAGAGGCCGAGGGTAAACACTTTAAGCCGATTATCGGGTGTGAGGTATATGTCGCTCCGCGTAGAAAGGAACAGAAAGAGGGTAAGCCGGATGCTGCCAATTATCACCTTATATTGCTTGCTAAGAATTATAAGGGTTATCATAACCTTATTAAGATAGTCTCCAAAGCATGGACAGATGGGTTCTATTCGCATCCAAGGACGGACAAGTATGACTTGCAGAAATATCATGAGGGATTAATCTGCTGTTCTGCCTGTTTGGGTGGTGAGATTCCAAGATTGATTTCGGCAGAAAAGATAGAGGAGGCAGAAAAGGTTGCTCAGTGGTATAAAGATTTGTTCGGTGAGGATTTTTATTTGGAAATGCAACTTCACAAAGCTAATGTGTTGAAGGCTAATCATGAGACATATAAGCTTCAGGCGCAAGTAAATGAAGAACTTAAGAAAATAGCCGAAAAACTGCAGATAAAATTGATATGTACGAACGATGTTCATTTTCTTGAAGAAGAGAATGCTGATGCACATGAACTTTTGATATGCCTACAGACCGGAAAGGATCCGGATGATCCTAACCTAATGAGATATTCCAAACAGGAGTGGTTCAAAACTCGCGAAGAGATGAATGCCGTGTTTGCAGAAGTGCCCGAAGCTCTTTCAAATACATTGGAAATATTGAATAAGGTGGAGGAGTATTCAATTAATCATGCGCCAATAATGCCTAACTTCTCTATTCCTGAAGAATTCGGAACGGAGGAGGTATATCGTAAAAACATAACGGAGAAGGACCTTTTTGATGAGTTTACATGCGATGAACATGGAAATAAGGTTTTGTCTGAAGAAGAAGCCAAGAAGAAGATAAAGAATTTAGGAGGTTATGATAAGCTTTACAGAATTAAGCTTGAGGCTGATTATCTGAAAAAACTAACATTCGAAGGAGCAAAGAAAAAATATGGGGATCCTATTCCTGATAATATTCAGGAACAATTGAATTTCGAGCTCTATGTTATGAAAACAATGGGTTTCCCAGGCTACTTTCTTATAGTCCAAGACTTCATTAATGCTGCCCGTACGGAGCTAGATGTATCCGTTGGTCCCGGTAGAGGTTCTGCTGCAGGTTCAGTAGTGGCATATTGTTTGGGTATTACACTGATAGATCCTATTAAGTATGACCTTCTGTTCGAACGTTTCCTCAACCCTGACCGTATCTCTCTCCCTGATATAGATGTGGATTTTGATGATGACGGACGTGGTAGAGTTTTGCAGTGGGTGACGGACAAATATGGACAGGACAAAGTGGCCCATATCATAACTTTTGGCACAATGGCTTCAAAGATGGCAATTAAAGATGTTGCCAGAGTGCTGAAGGTTCCATTGGATATTTCCAACTCATTATGTAAGTCTATACCTGACAGACTACCTGATAAATCCGATGGAACGGCTAGAAAGATGAATTTAACGAATATCTTAGAGTGTGTCCCTGAAATTCAACAGGCTGCTGCATCTGAAGATAAACCTCTTCGCGATACCATACAGTTTGCCAAAATGCTGGAAGGTAATGTACGAGGTACGGGTGTTCATGCTTGCGGAACTATTATATGTCGTGATGATATTACTGATTGGGTTCCAGTATCCACTGCAGTTGATAAGGATTCCAAAGAAAGAATGATAGTTACCCAGTATGAAGGTAGCCTCATTGAGGACACCGGTCTGATTAAGATGGACTTCCTGGGACTGAAGACGCTTTCTGTAATAAAAGAAGCTCTAGAGAATATCAGAATGAGCTTAGGCATAACGATAGATATTGAGAAAATACCGATGGACGATCCGGCTACATTCAAACTTTATAGTGAAGGTAAAACTATAGGCACTTTTCAGTTTGAATCTCCGGGAATGCAGAAATATTTGCGCGAGTTACAGCCGGGTGTATTTGAAGACCTGATAGCGATGAACGCATTGTATAGACCGGGTCCGATGGACTATATTCCCGATTTCATCGATAGAAAACTGGGTAGGAAACCTATTGAATATGATATCCCCTGTATGGAGAAATATCTTAAGGATACATATGGTATTACGGTTTATCAAGAACAGGTTATGTTGCTTTCCAGACTTTTGGCAAACTTTTCCAGAGGTGAGAGTGATACTCTTAGAAAGGCGATGGGAAAGAAGTTGAAAGATAAGCTGGATCATATGAAACCGAAATTCATTAAGGGAGGCAAGGCTAACGGTCATGATCCTAAGGTCCTTGAGAAGATATGGGGAGATTGGGAAAAATTTGCATCTTATGCTTTCAATAAGTCTCATGCCACCTGTTATTCATGGATAGCTTATCAGACTGCATATCTAAAGGCAAATTATCCATCTCAGTATATGGCTGCGACATTGAGCAGAAACTTATCCGATATTACTGAAATTACAAAATTGATGGATGAATGTAAGGCCATGGGCATTAATGTACTTGGTCCTGATGTCAATGAGAGTGTTCCAACGTTCGGTGTTAACGGGAAGGGTGATATCCGTTTCGGTATGGCTGCTATTAAGGGTGTCGGAGAGAATGCCGTTCTATCTATAGTTGAAGAACGTAAGAATAATGGTCCTTACAAGGGAATTTTTGATTTCGTTCAGAGGGTCAATCTAACTTCGTGTAATAGAAAGAATATTGAGAGTTTGGCTTTGGCGGGTGCTTTTGACAGTTTTCCTGAGATAAGGCGTGAACAATTTATGGAGCCGTGTGGAAAGAACGAGACTTTTGCTGATGTTCTTGTCAGATACGGCAATAAGTATCAGTTAGATAAAAATGAAATAACCAATTCTTTATTTTCAGATATTGAGAGTCAGGTCGAAATGGTTACACCGATTATTCCCGATGCACCGGAGTGGTCTAAGTTGGAAAGGCTGAACAAGGAAAAAGAGTTGGTTGGAATATATATATCAGCCCATCCGTTGGATGAGTACCGTATTATTCTTGATAATGTTTGCAATACTAAAATGAAGGATCTGGAGGATAAAACCAAGTTGCTGAATAAAGATATTATCGCTGCAGGTGTTGTAGTGTCGTTACGTGAGGGCAGAACTAAAAACGGGAAGTTATGCGGATTTGTAAAGATTGAAGATTATTCCGGAACTAATGAACTCGCATTTTTTGGTATGGATTGGCTTAACTGGAGAAATATGATGGTTGAAGGAAACTTCTTATACATCAAGGGTAAATGCTTGCCCTACAAATATGATCCAAATAGGGTTGATTTCAGCATTTCATCCATTGAACTATTACAAGATATTAAAGATAAGGCGATAGAGAGTCTTACTATCTCTGTCTCTTTGTCTTCAATAGATATGGAATTAGTAAGTAATTTGGATTCTTTGACTCAGAAAGAGGGTAATGTTACCTTGAAATTCAATATTAGAGATCTTTCCAGCGGTAATATGGTAGATCTCTTGTCGGGTAACAGGAAAATTACCGTTACATCTGATTTAGTCAATTTTCTGAAGGATACAGAAGGGCTTAAATATTCATTTAATCAATAAAACAGAATCATTATGGAGTTAGAAATTACTGAGAACAATTTTGAATTGATTATTGCGGAAGGAAAACCCGTATTGATTGATTTTTGGGCAACATGGTGCGGACCATGCAAACGACTCGGACCTGTCCTTGAAGAGATATCGAAAGAGTTCGAGGGTAAAGCTATTGTAGGCAAATGCGACATTGAAGAGAATACCGATTTGACCGATAAATTCGGTATAATGAGTGTGCCAACAGTTGTGTTTTTTAAAGACGGAGTTGAGGTTGGACGTCAAGTAGGTGTAGCAGCTAAATCGGTTTATACAGATAAACTTAATAGTTTACTTTGATTATGGCAGATGAATTTGATGTCGAAGATCTCGACGATGAAAAGACGGTAGAATATATCAGAAATGTTCTCCCGCAAGAGATGAAAGAGAAGTTCACAGATGATATTCTATATTATTGTCTGGATGTTATCAATGACTATTTTACCAATAGTGGGGTGCTCGATAAACAATCTGATAAGGACGGTTATATTGAAATCGATAATGATGAATTGGTAGAGTACATTATCAAAGAGGCTAAGCGCGATGAAATCGGAGATTTTACTCCGGATGAGATCATTCTAATCGTAGAAGCGGAGGCCGACTATGTGGACTCTAAGGAGTAAAGTCAATCATTAATGGTTATAATTCTGGCTCCATCGGTGGTTTCATCGATGGAGATTTTTTTTGCATCACTAGGTAGTAAATCTTCTATCAGTTCCGGCCACTCAATGAAACAGAGAGCTCCGCTGTAGAAGTAATCTTCATAACCTAGATCATAGACCTCTTCCAACTTTTTGATTCGGTAAAAGTCAAAGTGGTAAATTAGTTCTGAAGTGGTTTCTGAACGGTATTCATTTATTAATGAAAATGTGGGAGAGTTAACCTCATCGTTTACTCCTAATTCCTTACACAGTGCTTTTATGAATGTTGTCTTGCCAGCTCCCATTTTTCCGTAAAATGCAAAGACCGTATCGTCTCCCATTTGACTTATGAACTCACGGGCTGCATCACTGATTATATCCAAAGAACTTATTTGAATAGTATTCATCTGTTTATCTCTTTTTGGGTTGCAAAGTTATGAAAGGAATTATCATCTCCTCCATGGATATACCTCCGTGTTGGAAAGTCTCCTTGTAATATGCGGCAAAGTTATTGAAGTTGTTTTGATATACGAAATAATCCGCTTCGGAAGCGAAAATATAGGAAGCGCTAACACTAGGCGCCGGCAGTTGAGCCTTATTAGGTTCGGAGATTTCAAAAACATCTTTCGGATTAAAGCCGATATTTTTTCCAAGCTTGTATCTGAGATTGGAATTTATAGAACGGTCTCCGACAATTTTTATCGGTTTATGGACCAATATGCTTCCATGGTCAGTAGTAATTGTCACCTTGTGACCGGAAGCAGCTATTTTCTTGAACAGCTCCTTAATAGAAGAGTGGCGGAACCAAGAAAGAATAAGACTTCGGTAAGCTGCCTCGTCAACAGCTAATTCACGAACCATCTTTGAATCGGTCTTTGCATGTGATAAAATGTCAATGAAATTTATTACTATTACATTTAGGTCGTTGTTTTGCAATGTATTAAACTGTGACAACAGCCTGTCGGCTGCTGGCGAATCATTGATTTTGTTGTATGAAAAGCTATTTTTCCGGCGATATCGATCCAATTGGGTCTGGATGAGCGGAGCCTCATTAAGGTTCTTGCCTTCTTCAGAGTCTTCATCAACCCATAATTCCCTGAACATCTCAGAAATCATATTCGGCATAAGGCCGGAGAAGATGGAATTGCGTGCATATTGTGTTACGGTTGGCAGGATGCTATAGTACAATTGTTCATCTATTGTGAAGTAATCTGCCAGTTCCGAGCTCAGCATTCTCCATTGGTCATAACGCAGGTTATCAATCACTATCATGAAAACCTTTTCGCTGTTATCAAGTAAGGGGAAGATATATTTCTTGAATAAATCAGGACTCATGGTTGGGCCTTTTTCACGATTCAGCATCCAACTCATATAGTTACGTTTGATGAATTTGGCAAATGATGCGTTTGCTTCAGTCTTTTGCATGGTGAGCATCTCATGCATTGTACTATCAGCTTCCTGTAATTCCAACTCCCAATAAACAAGCTGTTTATAAACTTCTATCCAGTCATCGAAGGTGAGAGAGTCATTAATCTTCATGCTTATCTTGCTGAAGTTTTGCTGATAAACTTTATTTGTCTCAGCCGTTACAATGTCCCTTTGATGAATATTCTTTTTTAGAGTCAACAGTATTTGATTGGGATGTACAGGCTTAATCAGATAATCGGCAATTTTCGAACCTATAGCCTGATCCATAATATTCTCTTCTTCACTTTTGGTTACCATAACAATGGGTAGCGTAGGATCTATCTCCTTAATGAAACTCAGAGTCTCCAATCCGCTCATTCCCATCATATTCTCGTCTAATAAGACCAGGTCATAATTGAATTCTTTACAGCGATTGATGGCATCACGACCATTTGTAACAGTGTCAACTTCATAACCTTTGCTCTCCAGGAACCTAATGTGTCCCCGTAGCAAATCAATCTCATCGTCAACCCATAACAAGTTCCCTATTTTATTCATAATCATCCGTTTCTTCAAAGAGAGTAGAGCCGTCAATATCCGGTATTGTCAGAAAATGTTTTTCATAAAACTCACTATAATCCTGAAAACTGTAGAACTGAAGAAGAACCTGTAGATTTTCTTCTGTAATAATCACGGATTTAAGTCCTTGAATTTTTTCTGCCATTTCATTGTCTCCGAACAGTTTTTGTTGATAAAAATAAGCTTCGTCATAATTCATGAATTCACTTATCGTCATCATGCCAATACCTTGATGTTCGGAAAAACCAATATCGAAGTTTCTAACCATAAAGTTAGTAAAGTTATACTTTGCTATTTCAAAAAGCAACCTGTTTTCGTTTATTGAATCTTTGGGATATGCTAAGATAAATAGATACGGCTGATATCGTTCCTCAGAAAATGTAGGTTTAACACTATCAGGAATATTATCTATCTGTCCGGCAATGCTTCGTTGTTCCCATATCGATGAGAATGAATTGGATTGCAGAATCTTTCCATCCTGAACTCCTTGTGCGATTAATCCGGCCAGTTCACTTATCTCATTTTGTGGATATTTTTCAACTATAAGTCGTAGTATATCAAGAAAATCTGAGGTGTTGCCCTCTTGAAGCAAACATGATGCCTCCAGAAACATGAATTTTGGTCTATGATAGCCCAATGGATATTTTTCAGCAGAAATATTACAATTCCTTATTACAAGAGCAGTGTCTCCTGACTTATATGCATCGTATGTCTCAGCATAGAGAGAGTCTTCTCTGTGCTTTCCGTATTTTGCATTTTCAATATAATTGGAATCGCATATTGTTAAGGTCTGTTCGTTTTCCGGATAAAGACGGCTCATTTGAGATTTACAACTATCTGCCAAATCATTTTTTTCCCATAGAGAATACATCAAATATAGGTTATATAGCGCGTCAACGGTCTCATCCGCTTCAGGATAGTTCCTAATAATTCTATTAAAAGATCTTTCTGCCGATTCATATTCTACAAGAAGATCTTTGTATATGATTCCTGCATTAAACAGAGCGTCAGTAAGGATTTTGTCAGAAGCATTCTTTTGTTCATCGGTGAAGGGTATCTGTTGAAGATAGTATTCCTTTTTATGCTTGTCTGTAACAATCTCAACTTGAGTGGAATCATTGTCTGTAAGCAGGCCGCTGATGGAATCGGTCATTTCCGGTTTCTCGGTTGAGCTTATATCCAAGCTGAGAGTCGTTTTATTTATCCTACGCCAGTCATCCTCAAACTTCCTACGTCCCCAGTGTTCAACGAAAGAATTCTTTCCGTTTTGTACTAACTGAGTGTTGTAAAAGTACCATGAACTATTATCTCCTTCAAATGATAATGATTCAGATGTTGCTGTTTCATCGCTGTTTTTCTCTGCCTCAGCTAAAGCTGCCTCTTCTTCACTTTGAATCAATCTCTCAATTATACCTCCGATTATGGTATCAAGTTCTTGCCTATCCAAAGTAGCTAACTTCTGAAGGCTGTCTTGAAGTATAATGTTATCATTATGAATAGCCAAATCCTCAAGAACCTGAGAACGAATCTTTACCGTCTCATACAGCTCGTTTTTCTGATCTATCAGTCCAACGGCATTGGAATAGCATCTGCCTGCATTCGCATAATCCGTTTTCTCCCAATAGAGATTGGCCATGTTAAGAAGCAATATGCCCTTTTCGGGACCGTTTCTAGTACCTTTCTCAACTCCTATCTCATAATTTATCAATGCATTAACGGTGTCTTTTTTAGAAAGGTAAATATTACCTATTGCATAGTAAATCTGATCTAAATAATCTTTATTGTTTGGATCTTTACCCATCCGATTGAGTTTCTTAAACAGCTTGCTTTGATTTGCTTCGGGCATAGTCTCTGTTTGCTGAATGCGAGCATTGAATTCAATGCGATAGGGAGGGTTCATTCGAATAACCTCTTGAAAAGTACTATATGCTTTTTCATTTTGACCTGTAGCTTTGTATAACTGGCCTAAAAGATATTTTTCACGAATTTTGCCTGTTTTACTCATTCCCGGTCTTCTCATCCCTTTTTCCATGAATGGCAAGCCCTCTTCAAACCTTTCCTGACGAAATAGGTAAGAAGCAACAATTGAGTTATATTCGGATAATAATCTGGGAGGAATGGTATCGGCTTTTATTCTGGATAATAATTCTTCTGTCTCGTAGCTCCAACCCATTTCTGAGTAACACAATAATGTTTTGATTCTTGCTTCTGAAATAATTTCAGGTTCATCGAAATATAGATTACATATATAGGAATATGTTCCAGCAGCCTCTAAGAACTCTCCTTTTTGCATCTGTGCATCAGCCATCAACATCCAGGCATTCCAGAGAAAAGGGTTATACTCATTTTTGTCGAGGAATCTCTTTTCATTTTCACTTAAACTTCCTCCTTTTTTCTTGGGTTTTGCAGATATTGAGTGAAGTTTGACACATTTTTGAGCCTTTTCTATGGCAAGGTCGAAATCCTCTTTCCCTATACTCCTGACTTTTTCATCGCCAATTGGAAAGAGTAAAAGCATATCGATAAAATTGTCTTTTATTGACTTCTCTTGAGCTTCATAGCCTCTTTTGTAAGCCTCGTGTCCATTAAAGTATGTATTATACTTTGTTACGGTAGATTGATACAGACGTGAAAAATTTGTATTCTTAGTAGTAGCGCAACTGGCAAAAAATGTCAGCAGGAATGCTAATGCAGGTATTACAAATTGTTTGCACGCCTTCATATCTTAATCTGTTTCTGTCATTAGAGAAAAGGCTTCTTCTTTTAGTGCATTAGGTAGCTCAATTCCTCTTACTTGCAAACTTTCCAGCCACTCTGAAACCTCATTTTGTTCCATAGTGTACAATACATAGCGAAATTCTTCAATCTCCGAATCCACATAATCAGAAGAGGATCTTCCCTTGTAACGGTCCAAACCTTCGTCTTCAAAGTAGTTGGCTTTGTTCATCATCGCCTCCGTAAGTCTATCTTTCTCACAAACGGTATGTTTTCCGCAACAGGCGGAAGAACTGCTGTCGTGAGAGTTCTCATCTGTTTGCGTATCATTTACCTTTTCAGGTGATTTTCTTGATGTCTTGCGCTTGTCGAATACAGAGACCAATACTACTAGTAGAATTAGTGTAACGGCGCTTGTTATATATATATTCATAGGGATTTCCAAAAGGGTGAGATTGAACATGCGAAGTTAATTATTCAACGTGTTCTTACCAAATTTATTATGGATGTTGTTACTTGATTTATTGTTTATTGATTATGGGTAAGCTATTGGGTATGTTTTTGAGATGGAGAGGCTTATAGAAAAAATAAATGCATCGATAACCCTAACGTTATCAATGCATTCATGTCGGGGTGACTGGATTCGAACCAGCGACCACACGCCCCCCAGACGCGTACTCTAAACCGGACTGAGCTACACCCCGTAGCACCTATCAGTCATACACTGACTGTTTAGACGGTGCAAAAGTATCTCTTTTTGTTTTATGTAGCAATTTTTTTTCAGTTTATATCGTTACTGATAATAAGTTTGTCCGTACCGGCACTTACTACTATTACACTCTCCTTATTTATGCTCCCTGATAATATCATAGTTGACAATTCGTTGAGAAGCATCTCCTGAATAGCACGTTTAACAGGTCTGGCGCCAAACTCCGGATCAAATCCTGCGTGCGCTATCATATTTATGGCGGAATCTTCAATTTTCATAGTTATTCCGCTCTCTGCTAACATCTTGCATACTCCCTTTGTCTGAAGAGTTACAATCTGCCGTATCTCGTTTTCTCGAAGAGGTAAAAATACGATGGTTTCATCAATTCGGTTAAGGAACTCAGGCCGAATAGTTTGTTTCAACATAACGAAAAGGTCCTGCTCAGTCTGATGAATCCACTCTTCACGATTGCTTTCCGAGAGAGATGACATACGTCCTTGAATATATTGACTTCCCAAGTTACTGGTCATTATGATGATTGTGTTCTTGAAGTTGACAGTACGTCCTTTGTTATC
>CAZYFO010000002.1:22919-28709 GCA_964646955.1 uncultured Bacteroidaceae bacterium
ATAAAGGAGCCAATAGGACGTTTTGGGTCTTGTAGGCCTGCACGGCTACGTCGAACAGCATTGGAAACGGCCGTAATTGCCTGGTCTTGCCCTATCACGCGTTTGTGCAGTTCTTCTTCCAAATGAAGTAGTTTATCACGTTCACTCTGTAGCATACGATGAACGGGTATACCTGTCCAACGTGATACTACTTCTGCAATATCATCCGCTGTAACCTCTTCTTTTACCAAACAGCTGCCTTCTTGTTGTTCATGCAGTTGTTTTTGAATAGTGTTTATTTCAGATTCCAGTTCTTTAATCTTACCATATCGAATTTCTGCTACACGACCATAATTTCCTTCGCGCTCTGCCCGGTCCGCTTCAGTCTTGAGTTGCTCTATTCGTTGTTTGTTTTGTTGAATATTCTCAACAAGTCGTTTTTCGGCTTCCCACTTTGTTCGAACAGCGTTTTCCTCCGATTGTAAATGATTTATCTCGTCATTAAGCTGTTTCAACTTCTGTTCGTCCTTCTCTCTTTTAATAGCAGCCCGTTCAATTTCCAACTGTTTTAGACGTCTAGTTATTTCATCTAGCTCCTCAGGAACAGAATCGCGTTCCATACGCAGTTTTGCTGCTGCTTCGTCCATAAGATCAATAGCCTTGTCAGGTAAGAACCTTTCAGTGATATATCGACTGGATAATTCGACAGCAGCAATTATTGCTTCATCCATTATGCGAACTTTGTGGTGATTTTCATAGCGTTCCTTTAAACCTCTAAGAATTGATATGCTACTCTGTTCATCCGGTTCATCAACATTAACAATTTGAAAACGGCGTTCCAGAGCTTTATCTTTTTCGAAGTATTTCTGATACTCGTTTAAGGTTGTTGCGCCTATAGCACGCAGGTCTCCGCGAGCAAGAGCCGGCTTCAGTATGTTGGCGGCATCCATAGCCCCTTCACTCGCTCCGGCTCCGACTAAGGTGTGTATCTCGTCAATGAAGAGAATAAAACGTCCGTTTGACTTAATTACTTCTTCAATAACACCTTTAAGGCGTTCTTCAAATTCACCTTTATATTTTGCTCCGGCAACAAGCGCTCCCATATCCAAAGAGTAGATTGTCATCTGTTTCAAGTTTTCAGGCACGTCGCCACGAATTATTCTTCCGGCTAGTCCTTCTATTATGGCGGTCTTTCCTGTTCCGGGTTCTCCAATTAGAATAGGGTTGTTTTTTGTCCTTCTGCTAAGAATTTGAAGGACACGTCTTATTTCCTCATCACGACCTATAACAGGATCCAACTTCCCCTGTTTAGCTCTTTCGTTCAGGTTTATGGCAAACTGACCAAGAAACTGAACTCCACTTTGTTGATTGTAATTGTTTGTATCCATGCTCTCTATTTTCTTATTTTAGTTCAAAATGAAAGCCAGTGTATTATTACTGACTAATTGGCATAAAATAAAGGGCTATTAGCTGTCATTATGACGCACAATAACCCTTCAAAAATATATCGCTATCTAATTTATCTATTCATAGAACGGCTGTTATCGTTCATATCGTATCCTTCAGGTCTTCTAACATTATTGTTTTGTCTTGTCGCATTGGCCCTTGGATCCGGATTTCTACTTTCCATTCTAGTTCTGTTATCTTCAATATTGGAACTCGGATTGTGGCCATGATATTTTGAGATCTTGTATTGCTGAATCCTAGGTTTAACCGGAGCTTTATTTGGTGGGCGGTTTATAATTGGGCTGAGCATACTGAAACTTGGTATTGGTCTTTGTTTGTAGTTTGTGATATGAACTAGGTGGTCGTTATCTAAATATTCAAAGCCAATGAAAAATCTTACGTAAGGTGCTAGTCTGTCTGTAGGAAAAATGGTTGTTATCTCATACACTCTTTCCGGATATATTTTGATATCATCGTGAACAAGAATCTGATAACTGTGCTCCCTTTCAAAGATTCTAATATAAAGAGGTCCTCGATAAACATAATCACTGTTATTAATTACTGAAAATGTTATATAACCTTCATCTCCTACGTAGAGGTTGTCTAGTCCTATGATAGGTTCGCTGTACAATTCCAGTATGCTTTTTTCAATTGGAAATCCAAAAGGCTGAGCCTTTATTCCTGCTGAGCAAAGAAAAATTAGGCAAATTGTTATAAACTTTTTCATAAGTGATTTTGTTAAGGCTTATCATATCCAAATATATAAAAAAATATTATGTATTGCAAATACATCTACTTTTTTTAGTTTAAACTTTCTCTGCAGAAGTCCAGTGTCTCAAGAATGATATCCCGACTTACCATTTGTTGTATATAATCATTATCAGAATTTATTAGAGTGAAAGTTGAACTGTTTTCTTGAATGCACAAATCTACAATATCGTCGTACCAAAGACAGTTTATGCCGATACTACCGATGCTTTCCTTTATTTCATATTGAAACGAGCGCATCCTCTCTATAGGGTATCCGGTGAAAATATGAGAAAGATAGAGTTCTCCGATAATTCCCCAAGCTAATGCTTCTCTGATAGTAATATTAACATCATGTGAAAAACAGACATTGAAAATGGATTTCCCCAATATACTGCCTATTGTGCCCTTTTCAAACTCAAACTCCGTATGAGAATCTAAATCCGTGATTTGATCTATTATTTGAGAAGGTGATTTTTTCATATTCATTTTTGAAATATATCTCTTAGATATCCATTTTGATTTGATAACTACCTCATTTATTTATGCAAAACTAATGCTACTATTTGTAATATCTGTTCATTAATTAAACCTTTTCTTGTATACCAAGTCAAAAAAACGAAAACTAACCAATATGAGAATTTATTCAGTTTTGCTGGTAGCACTTTTTTTGTGTCTGTCAGTTTCATCTTTTTCCCAGAACCGTAATCAGCCAAAATTGAACGGTAAGACTAATATCACCGGTAAAATAATCGATTATACTACTACTGAAGATATTCCTCAGGTGGCGATACAACTGTTTGAGCTGCCTGACACGGTATTCGTTGTGGGTACAGTGACCGATGATGAAGGCTGGTTCTCTATTAAGAAAGTCAATGTTGGTAATTATTTCATGAGAATGTCATTCTTAGGCTATTCTACAATAGAGTCTAGTGTGAAAGTAGAAAAAAATGACAGAGAAAAGAGTGTAGGAATATTTAAATTGCGAGATGATGCCATAATGTTAGGTGAAGCGACCATTGAAGAGGCATTACCGCCAACTCAAGTGATTAATGACACACTTATGTTCAACACTTCTGCTTTTCGTGTACCGGAGGGCTCAGTTTTGGAGGATCTGATTAAACAACTTCCTGGAGTAGAGATTGATGAGAACGGCGGCATTACAGTTAACGGCAAAACCATTTCCAGAATACTAGTGGATGGGAAAGAGTATTTCGGTAATGACAGACGTATGGCTACACAGAATTTGCCGGTCAATATAATTCATAGGATTAAAACATATCAAAGAAAAAGCGACCTTGCCCGTATTACCGGAGTTGACGATGGAGAAGAGGAGACGGTGATGGATTTACAGATAAAGCCAAATATGAGAAAGGGATGGCTTAATAATGCGGATGGAGGTATCGGTATGCCTGTAGGCGATAATGATTATGGTGACTGGTTGAAATATCTTTATTCAGGAAGATACACTCTTAACCGTTTTCAGGCTGATACCCAGTTTTCTATTACGGCAAATACAAATAATTCCGGTCGCGGTAACGGAGTAAGTAAAAGTACTCAGTTGGGAGTTAACTTTTCTAAAAATATAGGAGAACAATATCCACGCCGCCGTAATGAATATCCATTGGTTTTGGGAGGAAATGTGCGATGGAACGGCTCTTCTTCTCGTTCTATGAATGAGTCAGAGTCTGAGACTTTTACCTCACAATATGCTTCGTCTTCATTTAGCAATAACCGTTCCAACAGCAGCAATGAAAGTGGTAGTGCTAGTGGTGACTTTAGAGTGGAATGGCGCCCTGACTCTTCTTTGAACATAATTTTCAGACCAAGTTTCTCCTTTAGCAGAAATAACAGCAATTCAAGTAGCGGATCGGTTACCTTTAATACCGACCCTTATATTGCTACTGATATGGTGGATATATTGGATGAATATAGATCTCTTTCAACGGAGATGTTGGATTCCATAGGTGTAAACTCTAGAGTGAGTGCCAATAAGGGTAAAGGAAACAGTAATCAGTTGAGTGGAGAGTTCCAGTTCAACAAGCGCTTTAGCGAGGAAGGCAGAAATTTGACTCTGCGCTTTACATATTCTGCTAATGGAGGTGAGAATAACAGCTATTCGTCATCGAATCAGATTTATTACCAAAAACATGAACGTGATACTGTGATGAATAGGTATAACATGAATCCTACCGATAATAATAACTGGTCCGGACGTGTCATGTGGAGTGAACCGATGGATTCCGGTCGAAGCCATTTACAACTAAGCTATCAAGTTCAGGTTAGTAAGAGAACCACAGACCGACTGACTTATGTGCTTCCTTCGCGAGGTGAGATATATGAGAATTGGGATGAAAATTGGCTGTTGCCATATGAACTTGAACAATACATGAATAGTGAGTTGAGTCGAAAAGCAACCAATGTCAGCCGTAACCATAATATCACTCTACAATATAGCCGCACTTCCGACCACTCGAACCTAAATCTTGGTTTGAGTATATTGCCTCAATATACTCAAATGGAAAACTTCAAATATTTGGGATATACAATACCGGATACTTCAAGAATTGTATTCAACTGGACTCCAACATTGAACTATCGTTACCGTTGGACCCAGCAGAAGAGCATCCAAGTAACATATAGAGCAAATACCAGTCAGCCGAGCATGGAGGATATGCTTGACATAACGGATGACAGTAATCCGCTTAATATCACAAAAGGTAATCCGGGACTGCTTCCTACTTTAAGAAATAACTTTGAAGTCAACTTCAATGACTATAAGCAGGAGAATCAACGTACTTTCAATATTAGAGCCTCATTAGAGAACTCTCTGAGAAATATAGCACGTCGTACCGATTATGATCCCGAGACCGGTGTCTCAATTACCCAGCCCCAGAACATGAGTGGATTCTGGACCAATTGGAGTACTTCAACCAATATTCAACTAAACCAGACTATTCCAAATACAAAATGGAGATATTCGTCATCAACTAATGGTTCTTTCCGTCATCAAGAGAGCTATATGAGAACAGGTAGCATAGGTAATTATAATGCAGGTTCCGGTACTGGCGGCAGTGCTGTGTTGAGTACTACAAAAAGCATAACTGCAGGTGAGAATGCCTCAGTTACATATCGTAATACATGGTTTGAGGCAACTGCTAACGGCCGTTTTAGCTATGATCATCAAGAGAATAACGTACGTCAGAATTCAAATATGGATACATATTCGTTCAGCTATGGAGGACGGTTTAACGCAAGACTGCCATGGAGGAACATTAATATAGGATCTGACATAAATATGCAGAGCCGTCGAGGATACAGCGGTTCATATAACAGAGATGATCTGATATGGAATGCTTCTGCATCTTTTAGTTTCCTAAAAGGCAATGCAGCAACTCTGAGAATTAACTATTATGATATTCTTAATGACGAGAGCAACGTTAATAGAAATGTTACTACGACTGGTAGAACCGATACAAAGAACAATAATATCAATAGTTATATTATGGTTAATCTAATTCTTCGTGTTAATGTATTCGGAACCCGTCAGGCACGTCAAGAAATGCGTGGTTCATCTCGTACATCTTTCGGTGAAGGCGGAAACTCTCAGGGTAGAGG
>CAZYFO010000002.1:28809-59620 GCA_964646955.1 uncultured Bacteroidaceae bacterium
GAGGCGGAATGCAAGGCGGAATGGGTGGAGGTTTTGGTGGAAGATAAATCCGTACTTTTTTTGTAGGTTGATTTTTAGTTTATAAAAGAAGAAGGACGTGAACATACTCTGTTCACGTCCTTTTTCTTATGAAAGGGTATATGCTATTCGATATTTTTGAAGAAAGAAAAATGAACAGAACCGTATTTCCGAAGTTCAGTATAGTGAGTATCATTACTGAAGTCATTTTTGTTACCATGTTCCAATACGAATATTCCATCGGGTTTCAACAATCCTCCATCGAAGATTAATTTTGGTATATCGTCGATATTTGGAAGCTGATAAGGAGGATCGGCAAATATAAAGTCAAATTGGGTTCTACATCTTTCAAGATACTTGAAGACATCACCCTTGATAGGCAAGCATCTGTCTGTCTTGACCGTTTCCATTACTTTACATATAAAATCATAGTGTGCCGGCTCTTTTTCAACAGAAACTACTTTCTCACATCCTCTTGAAACTAATTCGATACTGATGCTACCAGTACCGGAGAAAAGGTCTAAAGCAGTAGCGCTCTCAAAAGCCATCCTATTTGAAAGAATATTGAAGAGGTTCTCTTTTGCAAAGTCTGTTGTAGGACGAGCATTGAATGACCTTGGAACTTCAAAGTGACGATGTCTGTATATTCCACTTATTACTCTCATGATGTTTCTTATTAGGTAAAAAAAATCCACCTGTTTCGCCGACAGATGGATTCCTTTTAATATTCTAGTGATTTATTATTCCCAGTTACCGGCATTGTTGTTTCCGCTTTCAGCATCACCTACCTTCATGCCAGGATAGCGTCCCATCTGTTCCTTTTCTTGAATAAGATTGAATAACTCCTGTTTGTCTAACCCTTCTAGATAAACAGAGTAAGGTGTCTTTGCCTCAAACAAATAAATGTAAGAACCAGACTTAGTAGTATCGCAGCCTACAGCCATCTCAAATTCAGCTCCGTTACCGAAAGGAACTAAACGGATTGAATCGGCATTGTAGTTGTCAGGATATATAGAGTCAAGAAGATTGACCCATACTGTATCACGGCTAAAGAGAAACTCTATTTGGCCATCTGCACCTTTTTTAACGAACCCGGCATCAATTGCCTCTTGCCATTTTTGATCAGCGATTTTCTTGTTTTTTGCTTTTTTTGCATCAGAATATAAAGCAAGAACTGCTGGTTCAGTCCAGCCTGCTTCCATCTGATTTTCATTTAGTTCTCCGACTTTCTTTATTACCGGTAACTTTCCGGTTTTAATAAAGTTTATGAGAGTATCGAAACTAGCGGTATATTGTCCGCCATTCTGTCCGCGATATTCTACCTGAGCTGAACGAATGTCAATAAGTCTGTTGATAACAAGTGCATCACGATGGTCTTTTTCTCTATCGAATTTGATAGGGCCCATGATGCTTCCATAAAGGATGTAAGCCAATCCAACTACGCAAATTGCGAGAATAATATTGATTACCTTTTTCATATAGTGATTAATTGATTAATTTCGTACCGCAAAAATATAACAAATATCTGTATCTCACTACTATCCAAACTAAATTTTATGGAATGAAGCTTATTACTAAAGAGCTACTGCTTGAAGAAATAGCAAAAAATTATCCTTTTGAACCTACGGAGGAACAGAATATAGCTATTACAATGATTTCGGAATTTGTCTCTTGTGATAAGGACAGTTCATTGTTCTTGTTAAAAGGTTATGCAGGTACAGGAAAAACCACATTGATAGGGGCATTGGTGCGTGCTTTGAAACGATTTTCTTCTAGGGTTATTCTTATGGCTCCTACCGGCCGTTCTGCTAAGATATTTTCTATCTATTCTTCGAATAATGCATATACCATACACAAAAAAATTTACAGGCAGAAATCAATTCTGGAAAGTGACAATTTTCAATTGGATAGAAATATCTATGAAGACACTCTCTTCTTGATAGATGAAGCCTCTATGATTTCTAATGAAGGATTATCCGGTTCGATGTTTGGAACAGGCAGGCTTTTGGACGACCTTATTAGTTATGTTTATTCAGGAAAAGACTGTAGGATGATATTGTTGGGTGATTCAGCTCAGCTACCACCGATAGGAGAGATTGAGAGTCCTGCACTAAATGCAGATATCTTGTCATCTTACGGTCTTAGTGTTACTGAATTCAATCTGAAGAATGTTATGCGCCAGATGAATCAGTCCGGAATACTATATAATGCGACGACTCTCAGGCAGTTGATACAGGCGGCAGAAGAGGGGAAATATATTGGGACTTATTCTTTTAAATTTGTTCTTAAAGATTTCCCGGATGTTAAGCAAATCTCCGGTTCCGAGTTAGTTGAGAGCCTGAATAAATGCTATAGTAGCGACGGAATTGGAGAGACGATGGTTCTATGTCGTTCAAATAAACGTGCAATTGTCTATAATAACGGAATACGCAATGCCATCTTGGACAGGGAAGATGAACTTAATAGCGGAGACTATCTGATGATAGTTAAAAACAATTATTTCTGGACAGAGCGTGTATTGAAGGAGTCGAATTCTGAGTCGGCTCAACAAGTGCCTTCATTTATTGCAAACGGAGACATAGCCTTGGTGAAGCGTGTGATTAAAAGGCATGAATTATATGGCTTCAGTTTTTGTGATGTAACTATTGTCTTCCCGGATTACGAGGATTTTGAGATTGACGTCACAGTTTTGCTGGATACACTCCATAGTGAAGCTCCCGCTCTAAAGAGTGAGGATAGTGACAGACTGTTTTATAGTGTGTTGGAGGATTATGATGATATTACCTCCAAAAAGGAGAAAATGGAGAAACTCCGTGAAAACAGTTATTTTAATGCTTTGCAGGTGAAGTATGCATATGCTGTTACTTGCCATAAGTCTCAAGGAGGACAATGGAGTAATATTTTTATCGACCAGGGTTATTTACCCGACGAAAAGCAGGATTTAGGATACTGTCGCTGGCTATATACAGCTTTGACTCGTGCAAAAAAAACGGCCCATTTGGTTAACTGGCCGGAAGATCGGATAACCAAATAGGCCGATTAAGAAATATCTTTTAAAGTTTCTCGATGATGCTGTTTACTGCGTCTTGCAACTTCTCAGAGTTTTTACCGCCTGCAGTAGCATAGTGGGCTTGACCACCTCCACCACCTTGGATAAGTTTTGAAGCATCCCTTACTAATTGTCCTGCATTGTACTTAGATGTCAGGTCTTCGCTTACGCTTACTGTCAACATAGGTTTGTCGCAGTCACTGCTTCCTATTACAATAAGGAGATTCTCTGCAATTTCACCACGTATCTGGAATACTATGTCGCGAACCATATTGGGATTTGATGCTATAACAGAGCTGATTACATTTACTCCGTTTATCTCACGCTTGTTTTCAATGAGTTTCTTTTTTACCTGGGTGGATTTTTCTTTCATGAAATCCTCTACCTGCTTCTTTAAGATCGCATTCTCTTCGATGGTTTTGCGAACAGATGATTCTATTGAAGAGCTATGAAGTAGTTCTTTCAGTTTCAGCATAGTATCCTGAAAATCGAATACCATGTCTTCAACTGCCTTTCCGGTGACAGCTTCTATTCTTCTTACTCCGGCAGCGATGGAACTTTCGCTGATGATCTTAAACATTCCGATGTTTCCTGTAGCTGAGGCGTGTACACCTCCACAGAATTCTACTGACTTACCGAACTGTACAACACGTACGAATTCACCGTATTTCTCACCAAAAAGTGCGATAGCGCCGAGCTTTTTTGCTTCTTCAATCGGAGTGTCTCTGTGCTCTATAAGCGGTATGTTTTCTCTGATCTTTTCATTAACTATTTGCTCAACCTGACGTAACTCTTCATCGGTGACTTTCTGGAAATGTGAGAAGTCGAATCTGAGGCCTTTGGAATTGACCAGTGAGCCTTTCTGCTCAACGTGATCGCCTAAGACTTCACGAAGGGCCTCATCCAAAAGATGTGTAGCAGTATGATTGGCTTCCGATGCACGACGTTTTTCAATATCAACACATGCCATCATTGGCGCTTCCAAATAGTCAGGTAATTTCTCGGTGATATGAACGGATAGTCCGTTTTCCTTTTTGGTACCGATTATTTCGATGGTCTCGAACTCACTTACTATTACACCGGTATCGCCATCCTGGCCTCCCATTTCAGCATAGAAAGGAGTTTTGTCGAGTACTAACTGCCATAGAGTTTCGTTTTTCTGTTTTACAGAGCGATAACGGAGTATGGATGTCTCATATTCAGTAAAGTCATATCCAACAAATTCGGTTTCACCCTCTTTAATTACTATCCAGTCACCATTTTCAACAACTGCTGCATTGCGGGCACGAGCCTTCTGTTTAGACATTTCCTCGTTGAACTCATCGTTGTTTACCGTCATACCGTTTTCACGGAGAATAAGTTCGGTAAGGTCTAACGGGAATCCGTAGGTGTCATAAAGGGTGAAGGCAATCACGCCACTGATGATTGCAGAATTATTCGCTTTGGCATCAGACATGACTTTATCCAATAGTTTAATGCCAGTTTCCAATGTGCGTAGGAATGATTCTTCTTCTTCAATAATTACTTTCTCAATAAGGGTCTTTTGCGCTTTGAGTTCGGGATAAGCATCACCCATGTTGTCGATTAGAACAGGAATAAGTTTGTACAAGAAAGCACTCTTCTGTCCTAAGAAAGTATAAGAATAACGTACAGCTCTACGTAAGATTCGTCTGATGACATAACCTGCTTTTGCATTTGAAGGCAATTGGCCGTCAGTGATGGAAAAGGCTATGGTACGAATATGATCGGCAACTACACGCATGGCTATATCAACTTGATCATCTTCACCATATTCTTTATCAGTCAGTTTTCCTATCTCTTGGATTATCGGTTGGAAAACATCAGTATCGTAATTTGAATTTTTGCCTTGTAATGTGCGCACCAAACGTTCGAATCCCATACCTGTATCAATTACTTTGGCCGGTAACGGTTCCAATATGTGGTCAGCCTTACGGTTGTATTGCATGAAGACAAGATTCCATATCTCAATTACCTGAGGATGGTCTTTGTTTACAAAACTGCTGCCTGGTACTTCTGCCTTCTCTTCTGCCGTACGAGAATCTACATGTATTTCGGAACATGGGCCGCAAGGACCTGTATCGCCCATCTCCCAGAAGTTATCGTGCTTGTTACCGTTTAAGATATGATCTTTAGGAAGATACTTCCCCCAAATAGATGCGGCTTCGTCATCTCTCTGTAACCCTTCTTCAGTTGAACCTTCAAATACGGTGGCATAGAGATTGGCAGGATCTAGTTTCAATACCTCAACCAGATATTCCCATGCCCATTCAATTGCTTCTTTCTTAAAGTAGTCCCCGAAAGACCAATTGCCCAACATCTCAAACATGGTGTGGTGATATGTATCATGACCTACTTCTTCAAGATCATTATGCTTACCGCTGACGCGCAGACATTTCTGTGAATCGGCAACTCTCTTGTATCTTGCCGGATGATTGCCCAAGATAATCTCTTTGAATTGGTTCATTCCGGCATTAGTGAACATAAGTGTAGGGTCATCCTTAACCACCATTGGTGCGGATGGAACTATTTGATGCCCTTTGCTCTGAAAGAACTGTTTGTAGGATTCTCTTATTTCCTTTGCTGTCATCATATCTTTATTGCAGTTTATTTCTTTTTTTGAACTTGCAAAGGTACTATTATTTTGCTACTTTTGCAGTAATTTGATGATACAAAGTATAAATGAGATAATAGCGAATGAGAAAAGTATACTATCAGTATGATCCAAAAACTCGAGTCTACAAGAGAGTATATCCTACTTTCGGACAAAAGTTTATTACATTTGTGTATAGAATTGTAATTGGAGGTCTGCTTGGTGGACTTTTTTTTGCTATATATTATTTCTCAATCAAGACTCCGTCTTTAGTAAGTTTGATTGAAGAGAATTCAAAGTTAATTTCTGAATACAGAGTTCTTTCCAGAAAAGTTGACGATGCTTTACTGGTATTAAATGATATTGAGCAGCGTGACGACAATTTGTACCGTGTGCTACTGGAAGCTGATCCAATTCCTGAATTGTCTAGGCAGACAGGATACAGTGGGACAAATCGATACGCTGAACTTCTAAACATGCCAAATAGCGAATTGTTAGTTAACACTGCACATAAAGCGGATTTGTTGGAAAAGAAACTCTATATGCAGACCCGTTCTTTCGATGAGGTAGTAGAGTTTTCCAGAGAGCAAGAGCAAAGAATTGAATCCTTGCCTGCAATTCAACCCGTTTCAAATAAGGATTTGAAACGTACGGCCAGTGGTTACGGTTATCGTACTGACCCTATTTATCATGTCCGTAAGTTTCACTATGGAATGGACTTTGCCTGTGATACTGGAACTCCGGTTTATGCAACCGCTGATGGTGTAATAATCTATGCAAAATGGAAGACTGCATATGGGAATCTTATTGAGATTGATCATGGATACGGTTATGTTACTCGTTATGCCCATCTTAGTAAGATTGGTGTAAAGGCAGGTCAGACTATTTCTAGAGGTGAGGTGATTGGAGAAGTGGGCTCTACAGGAAAAAGTACCGGTCCTCATCTGCATTATGAGGTTTTGGTTAACGGGGAAAATGTTAACCCGGTAAATTACTATTTTATGGATCTTAATGCGGAGCAGTATGAACAGATGATTCAGATGGCAGAAAATCATGGAAAAGTATTTGATTAAAAGAGAATATGGCACTTAACACTAACAAAAACCTGAAGAAATATTACTCCATTAGGGAGGTTTCGGATTTGCTTGATGTTCCAGAGACTACTCTCCGTTATTGGGAAAAAGAGTTTCAGGAGATAGCTCCTAAGAAGACTCCAAAAGGTATTCGCCAATATACGGAGAAGGATATTGAGCAGATACGTTTAGTCATTCATTTGGTTAAGGAGAAACAACTTACCATTAAGGGTGCGAAGACCAGAATAAAAGAGAATCCACAGAAAACTGTAGATTCCCATGAGGTTATTGCCAAGCTACAAATGATAAGAGATGAGCTAATGGCTATTTCGAAAGAGCTCGATGCTACTCCTCCTTGCGGGCAACCGTTTTGATGTTACCAATCTTTTTTAATCCCTTCTTAATCGACTCCAACTCCTTTATATTGTGAACCAGTACACCAATTGTACCTTCAAATAGTCCTTCATTAGTTTCAATTGTCAACTTATTGATATTGGCATGCATCTGCTCGGATATTACTTCTGTGATTTTAGAAAGTGTACCAATGCCATCAACTCCTCTTACATATATGGATGCAGGGAATAGGCTTTCTTCTGTTTCCCAATCTATTGTGAGAATCCTATTGCCTTTACCTGATTTCATCTTTGTGGCAACATCACATTTCCTTTGATGAATTACTATTTTACCGTTTTCATCGGCAAATCCCAACACGTCATCTCCAGGAACGGGATTACAACAATCGGCTAATATATATTTATGAAGGTCTTGGTCGGTGACAATAAGAGTTTGCTTTACATCGATGCTCTTTGGTATCTCTTGTGTATCCTTTGCCGTTTTATCATCTTTCTTCTTATAGCTGAAAGGAAAAATGAAACTGTGCCAACTGCTGACAGTATCTCCTTTAATTATATTCCTTTCAGCATCGCCCAGAATAATCTTTTTTTGACCTAAGGCTGTCATGAACTCATCGCGATTCTTCAGGCCATGAAGGTTGCATATTCTATCTATTTTGGAACTGTCAATTTCAAGGTCTTCATTTTTTAGGAACTCATTAAAGATGGCCTCACCGAACTTTTGATTGGAGCGTTCTTCTTTTCTTAGAAGGCTCTTGATGATTCCTCTTGCCTTTGCCGTTGTTGCAAAATCGAGCCATTCGGGAGATATCTTTTGGCTTTTGGAGGTTAATATCTCTACTTGATCGCCGCTTTGCAGTTCATAGTTTATTGCCTCAAGTTTGTGATTTACTTTGGCTCCGATGCAGTGGGTGCCCATAAAAGTATGAATGGTGAAGGCAAAGTCCAGTACTGTACTACCTTGAGGAAGAGTACGTAAATCTCCTTTTGAGGTGAAGATGAATATCTCTGATGAGTAAAGATTTAATTTAATGGTGTCAAGAAAATCCATTGAGTCAGGTTGAGGATCTTCAAGAATCTCCTTAATTGTGGTGAGCCACTTATTCAATTCGTTTTCATCCTCCTCATAGGAAGAACCTTCTTTATACTTCCAGTGGGCGGCAATACCCTGTTCCGCAATGTCATCCATACGCGTACTGCGAATCTGAACCTCAACCCATTGGCCTTTAGTGCTCATCAAAGTCACATGGAGAGCCTGATAACCGTTTGCTTTGGGTTGTGTCACCCAGTTGCGGAGCCTGTCAGGATGAGCGTTGTAAATCTGTGTTAGAGCAAGATATATATTGAAACACTCATTCAATTCAGTTTCTGTCGATACGGGTTCATAGATTATACGTACAGCGAGTATATCATAGACTTCCTCAAAAGTCAACTGCTTGGAATTCATCTTTTTCCATATGGAATATGGGGATTTTATTCTTCCCATAATTTTGTACTTTATTCCCATCTCAGTCAGTTTGACATTGATAGGAGCGATGAAATCGTTATAAAGTTCCTCCAACTCATTGTGGGAGAAAGAAAGTTTATCTTCAATTTCTTTATATTCGTTGGGATGCTCATACTTAAAACTGAGGTCTTCCAATTCAGTCTTAATTTTGTTGAGTCCCAAACGATAAGCTAATGGAGCATAGATATATAGTGTTTCACCTGCAATTTTATATTGTTTGCGTGGAAGCATATGCTCCAAAGTGCGCATGTTATGGAGTCTGTCTGCAATCTTTATAAGTATTACTCTAATATCATCAGACATAGTGAGCAGAAGCTTCTTGAAATTTTCCGCTTGAGCAGAAGCCTTATCACCGAATATTCCTCCGGCGATTTTGGTCAATCCATCGACGATTTGTGCGATTTTGGGACCAAAGACGTTTTTGATATCATCTATGGTATAATCTGTGTCTTCAACAACGTCATGAAGAAGTGCAGAGCATATGGATGTCGATCCAAGTCCTATTTCACTGCATACGATTTGAGCCACAGCAATAGGGTGCATAATGTAGGGCTCGCCTGAGTGACGCCTGACTCCTTTATGAGCCAAACGGGCAAATTGAAATGCTTTGGTAATGATTTCAACTTTCTTTCGATGCTTGGTTTGAATATAACAATCGATGAGATGCTGAAAAGATTCATCAATCTTTCTTTCTTCATCAGGTGAAAACAGATTCTCTTCCATAATCATCGTAATTTAATCAGTTGTAAATACGCAGACTCTTTCCCGCTCTTATTCTATCGCTGGTAAGGTTATTCCATTTCTTAATGTTCTTGACTGATGTATGATACTTTGCAGCTATTGTAGAAAGGGTTTCGCCGGATTTGATCTTATGAGTAACATAAGCCGGACGATTCTTCATACTGTTGTCGATAGTAGTTAGTTTGGATTTGGAGAAGTAACTCTCACTGTTATACGTGTACAATGAGTCTCCTGCTTCCAACAAAGGCTTTATACAATCGGAAGGCACGGTCAGAGAACAAGTTTTGTATGACCCTGGAATGACTTCAGTCATATATTGAGGATTGAGATTCTGCAACTCTTCTTTGCTGATTCCGGTGAAATGTATTATCTGTTCAAAATGGGTGTTCTTAGTTATATGAATGGTGTCGGTAGTTTGAGAAACTATTGGTTCCATCGGACAAATTCCATGCTCCTTGTAGTAACTCATAGCATAATTTACAGCAATAAAAGCAGGCAGATAACCTCTTGTCTCACGTGGAAGATATGCATAAATCTCCCAGAAGGTCTTCTTCCCTCCGGAACGAGTGATGGCTTTTGTAACATTTCCCGGACCGCAATTATAGGCTGATATGGCTAAACCCCAGTCCCCGAATATCTCATACAGATCTCTAAGATGACGGGCTGCGGCGTCAGTCTCTTTAATCACATCATATCTATCGTCGATGAGACTATTGACGTTAAGCCCATAGTTTTTTCCTGTACTATATATAAATTGCCACATTCCTGCAGCTCCCATTTTTGAGTATGCTCTCGGTCTCAAAGCCGATTCAACAATCGGCAAATACCTTAATTCTATTGGAAGATTGTATTTAAGAAGAGCACTTGTAAATATGTTATCATATACCGGGAACATACCTATCGCATAAGCCAATACTTTTCTGCTACGTTGCATATAGGCATCGATTGCATTTTTTGTGTAGTAGTTAAACGGCATTTCAATAATTGTAGGCAAGCAGCTGAGGCGTTCTGCATAGACTGAATCGCTAAAGGTCGGATTTATTGAACTTTCAATGCAGTCAGAATCATATATTACATGATTGCTTGCATACCACTGAGAAAGTAGGCTGTCAATGTCATAATTGAAACTTTCAGGTAAATCTGCGATGGAATCGAGAATTGATATGTCGGCGAAAGTCATATTCAAGCTATCGAAATCTTCTGATTGCCCTTCCTTTGCGTTAATCTGAGCAAAAGATGTTGCTCCGAAAGCCATAAATAATAAACCAATAAAAAAATGCTTCATACTATTTTGTCAAAATGTAATTGCTACTTGAAATCCTAAACTACTCTTTCCGGATTTTGAATCTAATATTTCAGGAGAAAATTGTAAACTCAAATCTTCAGATATATCGAAATGAGATAATTCGGCATCAACATAGGCATCTATGACTGATACCAAATAAACACCGGCAAAGGCAAAGATACTCATATCTCTGTAACGACGGTACCTGTCTTTTCTGTTTTTGAATACACTTTTTAGCCAGTCGATGTTTGAGTCAACATCAAAATTAGGTGGAAGCATATCTAAATAACTGTCTGTATTTGGATCATTATCCATTATATCGATATAAGCTCTTTTATAGTCAGAATACATCTGCCCGTTCCACGATAGTGCATAGATACAACCCATAAAACCTCCGTAAACTATAGGTAACTTCCAATATTTGCGGTTGTATATCTGACCTCCCCCGGGAACTATTAGGGCAAGCCATGTAGCAGTTTTGGGATTTGGTTCCCAATATGATGACCGTTGATTAATATTGGATACCAATATACTGTCTTTCTGATACATGGATAGCCTTTGTTTGGGTTGATATATTGTATCTGATGTAACTGTTTCCGAAATTTCAGGCTTTAGAAATAGGGAAGAGTCATTAGGTGCCTCAAAATTTAGCTTATTGATGAACTCCATCTCCTCTTGCCAAGCAGTAGTGTCCTTTAGAGACTCGAAAAGGCTGTCAACTTGTTCTATCTTTATACTGTCATCAGCCACATCATCAACAAATAGTTGTTGTGCATGTATCTGAAGCGGTATACATACAAAAACAAGAATGACCGATATAGTATGTCTAATATTTTTCTTTACCACCTTATCCAATGCTATCAAACAGATGCATAATTCTTTTCAGTTCCTCTTCGTTCTTAAAAGAGATGTTTATATTCCCTTTTCCGTCTTCGTAACATTTCATTTTGACTGAAGAACCGAAGAAATCAGACAATTTTTTGCTTAATGAAGAGTATTGACTTGATATATCTTTATTCTTCTTTTGCTTTGAAATGATTATTCCTTCGTTTAGTTGCTTGGCTCTCTCTTCGACCATTCGTACCGAGTAGCCTTTATCGTTAAGTTCGTGGAACAAATATAATTGTTTCATCGGATCATTTATAGCCAAAAGAGCACGAGCATGGCCCATATCAATCCGTTTGTTTTTCAGAGCAACTTGAATTTCTGCAGGTAATTTGAGAAGCCTTATATAGTTTGCAATTGTAGCACGTTTTTTTCCGATTCTTGTGCTTAACCTTTCTTGAGTCATGTTGTAAACTTCAAGAAGATTTTGGCAGGCCAATGCTACTTCCATTGCGTTTAGGTCCTCACGTTGAATATTCTCAATTAGAGCCATCTCCATAACATTTTCATCGTCAGCTGTACGCACATAAGCCGGAATGGTTTTTTGACCAGCCAATTGAGCAGCTCTGAAACGTCGTTCTCCTGCAATAATCTGATAATCTCTATCTTTTATTTTCCTTAGGGTGATGGGTTGAATTATGCCTATTTCGCGAATAGAATCCGACAATTCCTTAAGACTCTCTTCGTCAAAGTCTCTTCTTGGCTGATCGGGGTTTGCGTGTATCTGAGAAAGCGGAACTTCATTAATTGATGAAGAACCTTCGGTGTGTACCATGTCAGTCGATATGAGAGCATCCAATCCTCTCCCTAATGCAGGCTTTTTGGGTGTCATAATTTCTATTTGTTTTTATTCAATATCTCCTGGGCTAATGACAAGTAGTTCTGGGAACCTCGTGAATCAGCATCATAAAGAATTGCAGGCAGTCCAAAACTTGGAGCCTCACTTAGTTTTACATTCCTTGCAATTATGGTCTCAAATACCAATTCCTGGAAATGTTTCTTGATTTCATCGTAGATTTGATTACTTAATCTAAGTCTTGAATCATACATAGTAAGCAGAAAACCTTCAATATCAAGTTGAGGATTAAGTTTGGTTTTGATAATCTTTATTGTATTGAGTAACTTGCTTATTCCTTCCAATGCAAAATATTCACATTGAACGGGAATGATTATGGAATCGGCTGCCGTTAAGGCGTTGACGGTGATAAGTCCTAATGATGGAGAGCAGTCAATTAGGATAAAATCATAATTATTCTTGATCTGTTCTAAAACATTCTTGAGCACCATCTCTCTTGATTCGACATTCATCAACTCCAATTCTGCTCCTACAAGATCGATATGCGAAGGCATAACATCTAAGCCATCTATCATAGAATGGATAATTGCATCTTTAGAGTCACATCCGTTAATTAGGCACTCATAAATGGTACAGTTCAAAGACTTAATGTCGATACCAAGCCCTGAAGACGCATTAGCCTGGGGATCGGCATCAACGACCAATACCTTTTTTTCAAGTGTAGCAAGTGATGCGGCAAGGTTAATGGTGGTAGTTGTCTTTCCTACACCTCCCTTCTGATTTGCCAAAGCAATAATCTTTCCCATTGATGTTATTTTAGCTTTCAAAGTTAGTGAATAATTAAGAGAAATGTAATATGTCTCAACGGAAAAAGGAAAACTCCTTTCTACATAATATCGTTAAATTTGGCTTCTGTTCTAATTTGCATTACTTTTACCATCACAAAAAAAATCATAATGAAGTACTACTTGGTAGCGGGTGAAGCCTCAGGAGATCTTCACGCTTCAAATCTGATGAAGTCAATATTAAAGTTGGACCAAAAAGCCGATTTTAGATTTTTTGGCGGTGATCTAATGAAATCAGTCGGTGGAATGCAGGTAAAACATTTCAGCGAGCTTGCATATATGGGCTTATTCCCAGTATTGACTCATCTTGGTAAAATTTTGGGTGGTGCGAAGCTATGTTATGAGGATATTGCAGAATGGAAGCCTGATGCAGTAATATTGATTGACTATCCTGGTTTTAATTTATCAATTGCTAAAAGAGTCAGAAAAAATCTTCATATTCCCGTCTTGTATTATATCTCTCCCAAGATATGGGCTTGGAAGAGTTATAGAATAAAGAATATTAAAAGAGATGTTAGCAGGCTCTTCTCAATCTTGCCGTTTGAAATTGATTATTTTAATAATCTGAATTATAAGGTTGATTATGTGGGTAATCCTTGTGTCGATTCAGTATCCGAATATTTACGTTCAAATGGTGAAAAAACAGATGAAAAGAAGGGTAAGCCGGTATTGGCTTTATTGGCGGGAAGCAGAAAGCAGGAGATAAGTAGAAATCTTCCGGTTATGATTGATGCTATTAAAGATCTGGATGAGTATCACCCGGTATTAGCTTGTGCTCCAGGTATCTCTCCTGATTTTTATGCCCGTTTCATCGAAGGAAATAGCATTGAGACAGTATATGGCCATACCTATGATGTCCTCAATGGCGCTAGGGCTGCATTGGTCACTTCAGGAACAGCGACATTGGAAACAGCATTATTTAATGTACCTCAAGTAGTTTGCTACTATATGCCTTTTGGCAAGATAGTCTCGGTGTTAAGAAAATTATTTCTCAAGGTTGAGTTTATCTCTTTAGTGAATCTTGTTCTGGGACGTGAAGTTGTACCTGAGTTGGTCGGTGACAAGATGAATGTCGCTGATATCAGAAAACATTTGATACCGCTACTTAATCCTTCATCACAGAGAAATGATCAACTAAAGGGGTATGAGGAATTAAAGTCTAAGTTAGGTCCGGAAGGTGCCTCAGATTTGGCTGCTAGTGGGATTGCTAGATATTTGAGCTTAAAGTAATATGGTGCAAAAATAGATTACTGTAGCCGGTATTGCCAATAAAGTGCTGTCAAATCTATCTAAAAAACCTCCGTGCCCCGGTAGTATCTTTCCTGAATCTTTTATTTGGAGTTCCCTTTTTATCATGGATTCTACCAAGTCGCCCCATGTACCGAACAGTACTACTATCAATGCCATTCCTATCCATATCCAAATGGACATGTTACCATACCACGTAGGTAGAAAGCGATAAAGAAGAATTGCTGCAATTATTGTAAACGAAGCTCCTCCTATGGATCCTTCCCAAGTCTTTTTTGGAGATATTCTTTCAAATAGTTTGTGTTTGCCGATTGAACATCCTATAAAGTATGCTCCAACGTCATTTGCCCAAATAAAGATAAAAAGGGTAAGAGGTATTACATAGCAGTATTCAGTCATTCCGTTTTCTTTATTGGGTATGAAGGCCAATACCGAAAGCAGTGAGAATGGCAATGCAATGTAAAGAACCGGCATTATACCCAATGCAAGATTAATAATCGGACTTGTTTTTTTTTTGTACAATTCTCTGACAAATATGATTATCAGAGATAGGATAAAAGGCATGAAGTATACAAAGCTTGTGTATTCTATACACGACATGAAAATAGCGCCGAAAAGAGAGATGGACGCTACTAAAACCCATTGTCTGCTTATCTGAGTTTTTTTATTTTTGTTCATCAGAGATACAAATTCCCACGTGGTAAGAATCGTACATAATGCGAACAAACTAGCAAACCAAATCGGCCCTTTTAAAATACAGAAGGCCAATATTGCTACAAACAAAAAACCGGTAAAACTTCTTTTAATCAGTTCCAAAGTACAAAAAATTATTTGTTAACTATTTCATTATCCGGATTGTTGATATTGGAGTCTTCACCTGCTTCTTGATTATTTTCAATTGAAGTGTTGGAGTCCATAATCTCTTGACTGCGTGATGTCCAGGGACGTTTACCGAAAATCTTTTCAACATCTTCGGCAAAAATAACCTCTTTTTCAAGTAACAGTTGGGCTAATTGATGATGTCCTTCCGACTGATCTGTGAGGATTTTCTTACCTCTTGCATATTGACTGTCTATCATTGCCTTAACCTCGGAATCAATTATTTCAGCTGTTTTTTCGCTATAAGGTTTCTGGAAAGAGTATTCATCGGTACTGCTGTAATAGCAAATATTGGATAGCTTATCGCTCATGCCGGCATATGCAATCATACCGTAGGCTTGTTTCGTGACACGTTCCAAATCGTTCATGGCGCCTGTGGAAATGTGGCCTGTGAATAATTCTTCTGCTGCACGTCCACCAAGTGTTGCACACATTTCATCCAGCATCTGCTCTTTTGTAGTAATCTGTCTCTCTTCTGGCAGATACCAAGCTGCGCCTAAAGCGCGTCCTCTTGGGACAATGGTGACTTTGATGAGCGGATTGGCATATTCCAAGAACCATGAAAGGGTAGCATGACCTGCCTCATGAAGAGCTATTGTCCTCTTCTCTTCAGCCGTCAAGACCTTGGTCTTTTTCTCAAGTCCACCGACGATTCTATCGACAGCATCAATGAAATCTTGCTTTTCAACGGCTTTTTTATTGTGGCGAGCTGCAATAAGTGCAGCTTCGTTACAAACGTTTGCTATGTCTGCTCCGGAGAAACCGGGAGTCTGTCTAGCAAGAAGATCAACTTCGACATCTTTGCCGAGTTTGATGCCTCTCATATGAACGCTAAATACTGCTTTACGTTCGTTGAGGTCCGGTAGGTCTAAGTAAATCTGTCGATCGAATCGTCCTGCACGTAACAGTGCTTTGTCAAGTATGTCAACTCTGTTAGTCGCGGCCAGTATGATTACGCCGCTATTGGTTCCGAAACCATCCATTTCAGTAAGAAGCTGATTGAGAGTGTTCTCGCGCTCATCATTTCCTCCCATTGCAGGGTTCTTGCCTCGTGCACGTCCAACAGCGTCGATTTCATCGATAAAAATGATGCATGGCGCTTTTTCTTTTGCCTGACTGAAGAGGTCTCTTACTCTTGAAGCACCTACTCCTACAAACATTTCTACAAAATCAGAACCCGAAAGAGAGAAGAAAGGAACATCGGCTTCTCCAGCAACAGCTTTGGCAAGGAGGGTCTTTCCAGTTCCCGGGGGGCCAACTAATAAAGCTCCTTTTGGTATCTTTCCTCCTAAATCAGTATATTTCTTTGGGTTCTTTAAGAACTCGACAATCTCCTGAACTTCAGCTTTTGCCTCACCTTGGCCTGCAACATCTTTAAATGTTATTCTGCCAGATTGCCCTTTTTCGAATAGCTTGGCCTTTGATTTGCCAACGCTGAAGACACCTCCACCTGAACCACCAGCGCCTCCGCTCATTCTTCGCATCATAAAAATCCAGATGGCAATAAGTAAAATAAATGGGAATACACTTATAATGATATCCATAATGGTGTGAGACTTCTCCTTGTATTCAACTTCTCCTTTGAATAAGTCTTTTGCTTCCGATTCGTCAATGAAGGTTTGCAGGTTGTCCATAGAACCTACGCCGATTGTCAACATAGGTTTTGTCAGCTTTTCGGCGTATTTTTCACCGAATACGTAGTGCGCAGAATCGGGAATGAAGTATACTTCAAGTGAATTTGAGTTTGAGTAAACTACAATATTCTTGACATATCCTTTTTCAATATAGGATTTGAAATCCGTGTAACTTGCTTTAACCGAACTGTCTGTGCCGTCATCCTTTAGAAGCAGATAGCCAAAGGCTATAAATATTAGAATATAAAGCCACGATAGGTTGAACGTAGGAACTTTATTATTCTTCTTGTTTTTGTTTTTTTCGTCCATTTGATGTAAAGTGTATTGTTTAAATGATAGTCTATTCTAAATCAGGAATCTTTTCCAATTTAGCATCGGCCCAAAGATGTTCTAAATCATAATATTCTCTGAGCTCGGGAATGAAAATATGAACCATAACCTCGCCATAATCCATCGCTACCCAATGGGCATATTTTGTACCCTCAACAAAATCCGGTTTTCTGTCTTCTTTAATCCTTACTGTTTCCCTGATGGAATCTGTAATAGCCAAGACTTGATTTGGAGTGCCTCCTTGACATATTACAAAATATTTGCATGATGTATCTTCTAAAGAAGAAAGATCTGCAATGGTGATGCTTTCTCCTTTCTTATCCTGAATACCTTCAATGATACTTTTTAGTATACTCTCTTTCTTAATTTTGCCCATTAAATTATTTGTATAGCTTTGAAACTTACAAAAGTAAACTATTTTATTGAACCTTCGATTCACCTAAACAAATCTTTTGATTTTTTCGCCTATTCAAAAAATAGAAACTTTGATTTGGATGATAAAAAAAAGCATTATCTTTGCACCGCTTTTCAGAAAGTATTGGGCTATGGTGTAATGGTAACACTGCAGATTCTGGTCCTGCCTTTCCTGGTTCGAGTCCGGGTAGCCCAGCTTAAAAGATGAGAATGATTATTCGTTCTCATCTTTTTTTGTCGATTTGCTAACTATGAGATATCTTTACGAACTATTAGAACGGTTTTATTATTACTTTAGCCTTTTGAAATAGAAGTATATGATATAGAACTAATTAACCAATTACTTTTGAGAATGAATTATAATGAACTTGGAAAGACCGGAATGAAGGTCTCGCAATTGAGTTTTGGAGCCTCATCCCTCGGTGGAGTTTTCCATCAAATTGATGAAAATGAGGCTAAAAAGGCTGTTTTTACAGCAATAGACAATGGAATAAACTTTATTGATGTTTCTCCCTATTATGGCCATTATAAGGCCGAGACAGTACTGGGAAAGGCCTTGAAAGAGATACCAAGAGACAAATATTATCTTTCTACTAAAGTAGGCAGATATGGAAAAGACGGTATGAATACATGGGATTATTCCGGTAAACGCGCCAAAGAGAGCGTTTACGAGAGCATGGAACGTCTGAATATCGATTATATTGACCTGATTAATGTACATGATATTGAATTTGCAGATCTTCATCAAGTTGTTGATGAGACTCTTCCGGCCTTGGTCGAATTAAGAGAAAAAGGTGTAGTAGATCATGTTGGAATTACTGATTTGCAGCTTGAAAATCTTAAGTGGGTTTTGGATCACAGTGCTGATGGAACAGTTGAGACAATTCTGAATTTCTGCCATTTTTGTCTGAATGACGATAAAATAAATGACTTTTTGGGATACTTTGAGCAGAAGGGTATCGGAGTGATCAATGCTTCTCCTCTTTCGATGGGTTTACTCTCCGAACGAGGTATTCCTGATTGGCATCCGGCGCCAGAATCTCTGGTTCAGGCTTGTGAGAAGGCAGCCGCTTATTGCAAGTCAAAAGGAGTTTCTATTGAGAAGCTAGCACTACAGTACTCGGTAAGCAATCCCAGAATTGCTGCTACACTCTTCAGTTCAGCCAATCCAGTTAATGTAATCAAAAATATAAATGCAGTATCACAGCCTTTGGATTGGGATATGGTATTTGAAGTGTTTGATATAATAGGTGATCAGAAACGCGTTAGCTGGAAAAACTCATGATCAAGATAATTGATGCTCATGCTCATTTATGGTTGAAGCAAGATACCGTGGTTGATGGTCTACCCATCAAAACCCGGAAAAACGGGCGTTCTCTTTTTATGGATGAGGAACGTCAGATGTTACCACCGTTTATGATAGACGGAGTTAATAGTGCAGAAGTCTTTCTTTCCAATATGGATTATGCTCAGGTGTCTGCTGCTGTAGTTACTCAGGAGTTTATTGATGGCAACCAGAACTCTTATCTTTCTTATGTAGCTAAGAGATATCCAGAACGTTTTCTTGTATGCGGTATTTGTGAGTTCCGTAAGCCCGGTTTTTTAGCTGAGGCGCAAGAACTTGTAAGAGAGGAATTTAAGTCAATTGCCATTCCGGCTCATAGGCTTCTACTGCCAGAAGGAAGAATCCGATTAAATTCTGAAGAGATGATGAGTATGTTCAGCCTCATGGATAAACATGGTCTGATTCTCTCTATTTGCTTGGCTGATGATGATACTCAGATAGCCGAGATGCGAGAAGTGATATCGGCTTTCCCAAATCTAAAGATAGCTGTCGGTCATTTTGGAATGGTTACAACTCCTAACTGGAAAAAACAGATCAAGCTAGCGGAGAACAAAAACGTAATGATTGAATCAGGAGGAATCACTTGGTTGTTTAATAGTGAATTCTATCCTTTCAAAGGAGCTGTTAAGGCTATTCGTGAAGCTTCCGGTATGGTAGGTATGGAAAAATTGATGTGGGGATCGGATTATCCTCGTACAATTACTGCAATTACTTACAGGATGTCTTATGACTTCATCCTGAAGAGTAAAGAGTTAAGTGACGAAGAGAAAATCGAATTCTTAGGACTAAATGCCGAAAGATTCTACTCTTTGAAATGTGATATTGAGTTACCTTATATAAAAAATATGTCGGAATGAACAAGAATAAAAAAACAACAAACAATGCTGTTGCATTAGCAATGGTATTTTGCCTTTTCTTCCTTTGGGCTATAAGTAACAATTTGCTTTCACCTGTTGTCAACAAAATGATGAATCTGTTTCAGATTGACCAGGCAAAAGCTGAGTTTGTAGAAACATCATATTGGTTTGCATACTTTTTGTTTCCTATACCAATAGCGATGTTTATGAAGCGTTTCAGTTACAAAGCTGGAATTATCGTTGGATTATTGATTGCTGCTGTGGGTGCTCTCCTTTTTATACCCGTAACCGGTATACCTGCAACAGACTTACCTAGTAAGGTATCAACAATATTTCCACTATATCTATCTGCTTATTTTGTATTGGCAATAGGTATGTGCTTCCTAGAAACGGCTGCAAATCCTTATGTAACTGAATTGGGAGATCCTGAAAGCGCACCGCGTCGTTTGAATCTGGCGCAGGCATTTAACGGACTTGGTGCTTTCGTAGCTGCCATGTTTCTGAGTAAGCTAATTCTTATATCAGGTGGAAGTTCTGAATCTGCAGTTAGTGAAGTAGTGGAGAAATCCGAGATGCACAACTTTAAAATTACATATGTCATTTTTGCCCTTGTGTTAATCTTAATAGCTATTGTATTTTTTATTTCAAAACTCCCCAGAATCCAAGAAGAGGAGAGTGATACAAATGGAAAATCAGGAAAACTTCTTTCGTTTAAGGTGCTGAAAAGAAGTCATCTAAGAAATGGCGTTATTGCTCAGTTCTTCTATAATGGAGGCCAAACCGCTGTGAACAGTTTATTCATTGTTTATTGTCTGAAATATGTAGGATTGACATCTGAAAAGGCTACGACACTGTTCGGACTATATATGTTGTCATTTCTCTTGGGACGTTGGATAGGTGCCATGTTAATGGGTAAGTTCAAACCTAAAGACATGCTTGCAATATATGGTGTTGCTTGTGTTGTTCTTTGCTTAGTGATAAGTTTTGTAGGTGGGATGAAAGCCGTATATGCTATGATGGGCGTTTCATTCTTTATGTCTATTATGTATCCGACCCAGTTCTCGCTTGCATTAGTTGACCTAAAAGGTGAAACTAAGAGTGGCTCTGCATTCTTGGTTATGGCTATCGTTGGAAACTCTGTTTTGCCATTATCTACAGCTTTTGTCCAGAAATCAATCGCCTTTCCAAGTTTGTCATATTTGATTCCTATGGTTTGTTTTGCGGTTTGCGCATGGTACGGATTTAAAGGGCATAAAGTAATAGATTGATATATTCATAATAAAATGAAACTGATAAGAATTCCTTCAAAAGAAACAATTTCTGTTGAAGAAGCTCCAAAGCCTGAAGTTGAGGCTGGTAGTGTGCTGCTTTCTATAAAATATGTAGGCTTTTGCGGTTCTGATTTGAATACATTCCTTGGCCGAAACCTAATGGCTAAGGATGCTGTAATTCCAGGTCATGAGATAGGAGCCGTAATTGAAGAAGTAGGTAATAATGTACCTGACTTCCTTAAGCCCGGTATGACTGTGACGGTAAATCCATATACCAATTGTGGGCACTGTGCTGCCTGTAGAAGCGGACATGTAAACGCTTGTGAACACAATGAGACACTTGGAGTACAGAGAGACGGCGCAATGCGTGAATACATATTGCTTCCTTGGGAAAAGGTTATTCCAGCAAAAGGGCTTACACCTCTTCAATGTGCTCTTGTTGAACCAATGAGTGTGGGATTTCATGCCATATCAAGAGCAGAAGTCACAGATATTGATACTGTTATGGTTCTAGGATGCGGTATGATTGGAGTAGGTGCTATAGTACGTGCTTCACTAAGGGGAGCTACGGTTATTGCCGTTGATTTGGATGATGAGAAGTTGTCACTTGCCAAAATACTTGGTGCAAAATATGTGATTAACTCGAAAACTGAGAATCTGCATGAAAGACTTCAGGAGATAACCGCAGGATTTGGGCCTTCGGTTGTGGTAGAGGCAGTGGGAAGTGTACCTACCTACCAGGCTGCAATAGAGGAAGTTGGATTTACAGGCAGAGTGGTATGTATAGGATATTCAAAAAATGATGTTTCTTTCCATACTAAACTGTTCGTACAGAAAGAGTTGAATATCCGTGGTTCCAGAAATGCAATGCCTTCGGATTTTGAGGCAGTGATAAACTATCTGATAAAAGGGCAATGTCCTACAGAGAAACTTATTTCCTGCATCGTAAAGCCAGAATCGGCGATTGAAGCTATGCAGAACTGGTGTGCAGATCCAGGAAAGGTCTTCAGAATTTTGGTGGATTTTAATTGACAATGAATATGTATAAGAGATTATTGCCATTTGCATTATGCGTTCTTTTTTGTTCGTCATTGATTGCACGTGGTACGGAATTGAAACCAAGACTTGTAGTACTGACAGACATTGCACCTGCAAATATTGAGCCAGACGATATGGAATCCATGGTCCGTCTGATGGTTCATGCGGATTTGTTTGAGATAGAGGCAATAATTGCGACTACAGGTTATAACAATTCAAATTATCCGCCTTCGTGGATGGATAGTCTGGTTACAACGGTCAATTCTTATGAAAAAGATCTTCCGAATCTCATGAAGCGTTCAGATCAGAAGAAATTCGTGAGTCTCAAGTCTGAGAATGACAAACAATACATTGGTTATTGGCCTAGTCCTGACTACCTTAGAAGTAGAATGGTATTGGGTAGCTTAAAAATGGGAATCAAATTCATTGGGGCAGACAATGACTCAGAGGGCAGTAATCTTATTATTAAACTTGCCGATGAGGAGGATGAACGCCCATTATGGATAACCGTATGGGGTGGTGGTAATACTTTGGCACAAGCTGTTTGGCGTGTGCAACAAGACCGCTCTCCGGAGGAGTTTAAAAAATTCCTTCATAAGCTGCGTGTATATACGATAACTGACCAGGACAAACCATGGGAGCGTGTACAGAGTGCCTTCGGCGTAAGCGCACATCAATGGTTACGCAGAGATTTTTCCAAAGACCTGATGTTTATCTGGGATGAGTGCGCATGGCTACTTCATAATAGTCTTGGTAGCAGCAGTTGGCAAAACTACTCTGAGCAGATTCAGGGTCACGGAAAATTAGGTTCTGTTTATCCAAAATACAAATGGGGAGTAGAGGGTGATACTCCATCTTACCTGCACATTTTACCTAATGGGCTTAATGATCCTAATGATTCGAAGCAGGCGGGTTGGGGAGGCTATTCTGAATTCGGTATAGGTAATGACAACTCTACCTATTGTTATACCAACTGGACTGGAGAGGCGAAAAAGATATCTGATGAATATTTCAAATACTTCTTTCCTGCCATCTTCAACAACTTCGCTGCACGTATGGATTGGGCGGCATACGGTCGTGGAAACAGAAACCCGATAGTAATAGTCAACGGTTCAAAAGGATTTGAGGCAATAAATATTGAGACTTCATCTAATAGTGTAGTAAGCCTTGACGCCTCTAAGAGTGAAGATCCTGAGGATAACAACCTGAAATATAAATGGTGGATTCAGCCGGAAGCCGGTGATTTGGCTGAAGGGGTTTTAATAAATGACTTTGTTATTGAGAATGAGAACTCAGCCATTGCTAAACTTGTAGTCCCAAAGTCGGCATCAAAAAGTATTATACATATTATTTGTGAATTATCAGATGATGGAGAGCCGTCACTTACAAGTTATCGCAGATTAATAGTGACTGTAAAGTAAACGGATTAATAAGGTGGACTCTGATCCCTCTTTATATAACTGATGTCGAAGAAAAAAGAAGGATAGTTTACCTTGTGTTTAGCAGAAAAGCCGTGCAATCTAATAATCAGATTGCACGGCTTTCTATTTAGATATAGTTAAACAACAGATTGGAGTTAATCCTGTTTTGAATCGGTTGATTCAGTATCAGTAGTATCCTTCTTGTCTAAATTCTTTATTTGTGCCAATGTCTCTTCAGCCTGAGCCTTCAAATCTTCAATCTTCGACTGAATCGAATCCAAGATACTGTTTCCGGATTTACTGAAAGCGCTAAGATTTCCCAGATTATTTTCATAAATCTGAATTTCACTCTTCATACTTTCATACTTTCGCATTAATTTCTCTTTTGGAGAATCATTGCTGCCTCTGTTTATGTTATTGCCAAATTTCTTTGACGGCCTATCCAGAAGGCGTATATTGGAGAATTTCTCAATGATAGACTTAAATTCCTTAGCCAATTTATCTTTGAACTTGAAAGGTACAAAACCTATATTGTTCCATTCATTAATTAGCTCCTTAATTTTGGCAGTATCTTCCTGAGTGATTGCATTCGCATCGAATGCCTGGAGTTTTGTCAAAATTTCCTTTTTTCGTGCGAAATTCTCACTCTCTTCATTCTTCTTCGAAGAAAGATTCTTATCCCGTTGTTCGTAGAAGTAGTTACAAGCATCGATGAAACGTTTCCAAATGCTTGCGGTAAACTTCTTCTGAACAGGTCCGATTTCCCGCCATTCTTTTTGGAATTGTGCGATCTTTGTTGATGTCTCTTTCCAGTCAGTACTTTCTTTGAGAACTTCAACCTGTTCGCATAGAGCAGTCTTTTTCTCTAAGTTTCCATTCATGTTGCCCTTTACTTCTTTAAAGAACTCACCTTTCTTCTTAAAGAATGCGTCGCAGGCTGAGCGGTATCTTTCAAAGATTTTCTGGTTATGTTTCATTGGAGCGAAACCAATCTCTTTCCACTTCTTTTGAAGCGCCAAGACATCTTGAGTCTTTTCATTCCAATCCTGATATCTATTTAGCTTTCCAAAATCGATTCCTTCAATAATCTCGCATATTACAATTTTCTGGTCGAGATGTTCCTGTTCTGTCTTTTTCAACTCCTCGAAATGTTGCTGATATTTCTTGTTGATTATTGTAGAGGAGTTTTTGAAACGATTCCATACCTCTTCTCTTGATTCTTTAGAAATGGGACCTGTTTCGCGAAAATCAGCATGAAGTTTCTGTAACTTCCTAAAAGCGGCAACTACATCATTATCTTCAGCAAGACGTTCAGCTTCTTCGCAGATAGCGATTTTGGCTTCCATATTCTTTTTGAAGTCATATTCGCGAAATTCATTATTCAGACGTTGAATATCATAGAACTGCTCAGCATACTGCTGGAATGTCTTCCACAGTTCGCTGATTTTTTCAGAAGGAATCTCTTTTATCTCTTTCCATTCCACAAGAATAGCCTTAAAGTCTTGATAGGAAGCACCCTCAGTATTTGCCTTCTCAACAAGATTCTTCAACTTATCAAGCAGTTCATATTTTTTCTTAAGATTCTCCTGTTGAATTATTTCTAGGGCCTCTTGAGCAGCAGCTTTTTTCTCTTTGATGATGTTCATCAATTTTTTGAATTGCTCTTCCAACAGATCAACCTCAGGCACATAATCTTCGGTCTTTCCACCATTTGAGGTGAAATCTTCCATCTTTTTCTCCTGTTCGCTCTTGTAGAGTTTGTAAAATATCTGTTTGAGTGTTTCTAACTCTTGTCTTTTTGCTTGAGTGATATCGCTTATCATCTCCTGTAGACGAGTTATAACATCTTCGCGAGTAAGACTAGACTGGACTGAAGCCTGATTATCAGCTACTTGTTCAATTTCGTTATTCAATTCCTCATTCATATGTGGTAAGAATTTCTATTCAATATATTATAACTTGCAAATAAAGCAAAAATTTATTGTAACAACTAATTTATACGTCAATTTTTGATGCAAAAATGCCGTTTTAAGTAGATTAGATAATCATTGATATGATGAGGATATATATGGAGATTCCAAATAGGTCATTGGTTATTTGAATAAAAGGACCTGTTGCAATAGCCGGATCGATATTGATTTTCTTAAATACCAAAGGTAAAAGAGTTCCCCATAATGTAGCCACTATAACCAATGCAAACAAGCTTATCGGTACGGCGAATGTAACTGGAGCCAGGAACCCGAATACTAGGAAATTATATATAAAAACGACTAAAGATAGTATAGAGGCATTGATGAGTGCTACTAATGATTCTTTCCATACCTGCCTCATTATATTACTGGTATTCAACGATTTGTTTGCAAGCCCCTGAACTACAAGGGCGGATGATTGTGTTCCAACGTTACCTCCGGTACCTCCTATAAGGGGAATAAATGCAAGCAACTCCGGATGAGTAGCAAATGAAACCTCAAAATTTCCCAGAATGATTGAGTTTCCGATTCCGCCTAACATACCAATCAGCAACCACGGAATACGTGCCTTGGTTTGGCGCACGACATTATCGGCAGTCTCAACATCGGTTGTGATACCGGAAGCCAACTGATAGTCATGCTCCTGCTGTTCACGAAGTTCATCGATGACATCGTCAACTGTTATCTGTCCAAGTAACCTTCCAATACTGTCAATAACCGGCACAGAAACTAAGTTGTATTTTTCAATTAGTTGAACAACATCTTCAATCGGTGTGTCGACCTTAGTGGAGATCAAATCCTCGTCAATAACGTATTTCACTTTTGATACCGACGGATTTGTTATCATTTTCTTTAGGGGGAAAACTCCTTTTAGGCGTCCGTCATTGTCAACAACATACACGTTATAGATATCATCCATGTCTTCAGCCTGCTTGCGCATTTCCTGAAGACATTCAGGCATACTCATGTTTTCGTTTACGACTACCATTTCGGTGCCCATCATACCACCGGCAGTGTTCTCGTCGTACTGCATTAGGTTGACAATATCGCTTGCCTGTTCGATATCGCCGATATGTGATAATACCTCCCCCTGCTTCTCTTCGTCCATCTCCTGAATGATATCTACTGCATCGTCGGTATCCATATAGTCGATGAAATTTTTTGCAATTGTCTCAGAAGTAAGATCATCCAGTATCTTTTTTCTATTGTCCTCATCCATTTCGATGAGAACATCTGCAGCTGTCTCATTATCCAACAGCTTGTATACTATTCTGGCATCTTCAGCATCAAGTGTGTCGCATAGCTCCGCAATATCGGCTGAGTGCATGTCGGCCAATATTTTTTTGAGCTGGGCAGTATCTTGCTTGTCAATGACTTCCATTATATTATCCAGTACTTCGTTTTTCATATTCCTGAATATTTTCGGCCTTTTCGGGCCGTGGGTTCATTAGTCTTTTATCACTCTCAGTCTCGCTTATTCCCGCTGTCAATAAGATTCGTAAGTAATATGAAGTCTTCAACGGAAAGTTGCTCAGGACGTTTGTCCAAAAAATCGCACTTCGGTAAGGGAACGTCTTTTTCTACGACCATTTTTAATGAGTTGCGTAGCATCTTACGTCTCAATCCGAATGTACTTTTGACAACCTTTTTAAATAGAACAGCATCACATCCCAGTTCGGTCCGCTTATTGCGTATCAACCTGATGACAGCGCTCTTGACTTTTGGAGGCGGATCGAATACATTTTCATTTACTGTGAATAGGTATTCGGTGTCATACCATGCCTGTAATAATACACTTAGAATTCCGAATGATTTGCATCCAGGCTTGGCGGTGATGCGTTGTGCCACTTCACGTTGAATCATTCCTGTGCAACACGGTATGAGGTCAATATTGTCTAATAGTTTAAAGAAAATCTGACTCGAGATGTTATAAGGATAATTTCCAGTGAGGACGAACTTTCCTTCATCAAACAGGTCATTGAGATTGAGTTTTAAAAAGTCTCCTTCAATGATTTTATCGTTCAGTTCCTGAAAATTTTCATGGAGATATGCAACAGATTCGGTATCTATTTCTATAACCTTTAGTGGCCTGTCTTTAAGTTTGAGGAATTGCGTGAGTACTCCTGTCCCAGGTCCTATTTCCAAGATGGGAAGGTCTCTACGGCTATCTACCGTATCAGCTATTGCCTGAGCGATGTTGAGATCTCTCAAGAAGTGTTGGCCTAAGCCTTTTTTCGGTCTTACTATCCGCATCTACATCGTCCATATTAGGAATAACCTTAGTTATAAATAGGCAAAAAGATATTACCATTGACTTCATCTAAGATAAATTGCATTCGACATAATCCAAGTAAACTTGGCTTCTGTTCTCATTTGTATTATCTTTGCCACAAATTACTCTCAGAGAAAAGTCTTACTAAAAGACTAACTCGGTGCAAAGGTAAGAAAAAGAAAAAATAATATTCTTGAACATTGAAAAAGATTGCGTCAATCTCATTAAAGATAGGTATTCCGTTGCTTATTGCATATGTGATCCTGTTTTTTACTTATCGTGATTATGATTTTTCCAACTTTGGTAAGACTATAAGTGATCTTAATCTTTGGTGGCTGCTTTTAGCATTGGCTTTTAGTCTTTTCAGCCCGATATTTAGAGGACTGCGTTGGACAATGCTGCTTCGATCTGCAGGGTATAATGTCCCGAATTCTGATTCCATATTTACTGTCTTTACAGGATATGCTGCAAATATTATTATTCCCAGAGTGGGAGAGATATCCAGATGTGCTATTGTTGACAGATATGATAAGGTGCCTTTCAGTAAAGGATTGGGCACTCTTGTTGCTGAGAGATTTTTTGATATGATCATCTTGATTTTGATGACCGGAATAACAGTTCTAGCTCAATTTGACAAGTTCGCAGCTCTTTTCAGTTTATCGGATACAGAACAAAAAGTGGTAGATGAACCGGTATCCTTTTTTTGCTCGAAGTTTTTCTTGATTTCACTATCGGCCGTTATTTTATTGCTTGTCAGTGTATTCTTGATTAGACGTTTTCACTTGATATCCAAAGTAAAGAAGATAGGACATGATTTCTGGTTGGGTTTTATTGCAGTAAAACAGGTTAAGAATATTCCTCTGTTTCTATTTTATTCCATTTCCATTTGGATTTGTTACTATCTGGAATTGTATTTGGCATTTTATTGTTTTGATTCTATTTCTAATGTTGGAGCGTTGGCAGGAATTGTCTGTTTCGTTGCAAGCAGTATAGCTGTGCTCGTACCGACGCCTGCCAATGGAGCAGGTCCATGGCATTGGGTTATTATTAGTATGCTATTAATTTACGGTGTTCCGGAGTATGATGCGAAAACATTTGCATTGGTATTAAATACTTCTCAGACCGCTTGTTACCTGTTTGGAGGCGTTGTGGGATGGATTGGGCTTCAATTCTTACATCATAAAAAACAATAGTGTTTTTTCTTGTTTTATCAGTCTGTATGTTTTACTTTTGTCTATAATAATCATTTAAATTTTAGTAATATGAAGAAAATCAGAAAGATGGCATTTACGCTTGTACTGACCGGTACTGTATTGTTCTCATCATGTCTCGGTTCATTCTCTTTGACAAACAAGGTGTTGGATTGGAATAGGAGTGTTGGAGACCAATGGGTAAACGAACTAGTGTTCTTGGTATGTTATGTAGTTCCTGTATACGAAATATCAGTTTTCGTTGATGCAGTAATTCTCAACTCAATGGAATTTTGGACCGGTTCAAATCCAATGGCAGTAGGAGAGACAAAGACCGTTAAGAGCGAAAATGGAGAGTTTTTGGTTAAAACGACTGAAAACGGTTACAATGTTACTAATGGTGAGGAATCAGTAGACTTTGTTTATAACAAGGCTAATAACAGCTGGAATGTAGCTTCTGATGGTAAGACAACAGAATTGATGCATATCAACGCTGACGGTACTGCTACTCTATGCAATGGAAAGACCGTAACCATAGATGCTGCAGGTCTTATGGCTGCTCGCCAGTCAATTAACAATAGCTTCTTGGCTAGTCGTTAATGGAGCATCCGGAGAACGATAAGAAATATTTGGGACTGACGGTCAACAAGGGGATTGAACAACCTTCGACCGTCAATCCTTTATTTAAGGGTAAGCGCTTTTCACGTCAGCCTCTGCTCTCTGTGTCTGAGTATATTGAGGGAATTTTGAAAGGTGATGTTACCATTCTTAGTCGTGCTGTAACTTTAGTAGAGAGTGTATTGCCAGAGCATCAGGCTATTGCTCAGGAGGTGATAGAAAAATCTCTTCCTTATGCCGGAAATTCAGTTCGAATTGGTATAAGCGGAGTACCCGGTGCCGGAAAGAGCACATCGATAGATGTCTTTGGACTTCATGTCTTGAAAGACGGAGGAAAACTTGCAGTATTGGCAATAGATCCAAGCAGTGAGCGCAGTAAGGGTAGTATATTAGGTGATAAGACAAGGATGGAACGTCTTTCTGTACATCCTAAGGCTTTTATTCGTCCCAGCCCATCTGCTGGTTCTTTAGGAGGAGTAGCAAGAAAAACCCGAGAGACAATAGTTTTATGTGAGGCTGCCGGATTTGATAAAATTTTTGTAGAGACAGTTGGTGTTGGACAGAGTGAAACGGCAGTTCATTCTATGGTTGATTTTTTTCTGCTTATTCAATTGGCAGGTACGGGCGACGAACTCCAGGGCATTAAACGTGGCATCATGGAGATGGCCGATGGTATAGTAATTAATAAGGCAGACGGAGATAATGCCGAAAAAGCAGAACTGGCTGCCCGTTCATATCGTAATGCATTACATCTATTTCCCTCCCCTGAAAGTGGTTGGGAACCGAAGGTTTTAACCTATTCCGGCTTTTACGAACTTCGAATAAAAGAGATCTGGGATATGGTTTGGAATTATGTGGATTATGTAAAAGGCAATGGATATTTTCAGCTTCGACGCAATGAACAGGCTAAATATTGGATGTATGAAAGTATTAATGAAACACTTAGAAATAGTTTCTTTAACAACCCTATTATTGAGGAACAAATAGTAAAGAGCGAACAGCAGGTATTAAATGGGGAAATAACATCTTTTGTGGCCGCCAAGAAATTATTGGAGCTATATCGTAATTTAGATTAGTTTTTCCGAAATACTTCTCCAATTACCATTTTTCAATACCAGATACGACAAATCTTCGAAGTAACTCTTACTTGTTATGATTTTA
>CAZYFO010000003.1:0-51402 GCA_964646955.1 uncultured Bacteroidaceae bacterium
CCGATATGTAAACGGTGGTTTACTTTACCTAAAAATACGGGACAATTCTCATTTGCTCCTCCACAAACTGTTATCACATAATCCCAAGACTGACCGGTGTACTTTTTTACTGAAACGGGAACCTGCTGAGACAGATCTATTCCCATCTCCCTCATTACATCCACAGCCAAGGGATTAACCCTTATTGCAGGTTCAGTTCCGGCTGAATAGACTTCCAGATCTTTATCAAATGACTTCAGAAATCCCCAGGCCATCTGACTCCTGCAGCTATTGCCTGTACATAATATTAATATCTTCATCACACTTATATCTACTTACATGAACAGATTAAACAAATAACCGGAGAGTATGATAAATAAGGTTATTGTACCGAAGAAGATACCTATCAATCGCCAGGTCATAACTTTCTTCAATAAGGTAGCTTCAGGTAATGACAATCCTACTACACCCATCATGAATGCTATGGCTGTTCCTATTGGTATTCCTTTTGCTACGAACACTTCAATTACCGGAACTATTCCGGCTGCATTGGCATACATGGGGACAGCTAATATGACAGACAACGGTACGGCAAACAGGTTATCTTTGGACATATATTTTTCAAAGAATCCTTCGGGTACGTAACCATGCATGACAGCACCTACAGCTATACCTATCAACACATACACCAACACACCGCGTACAATGCCCCAGGCATCCTTGACTATTGAGGGCAGACGACCGGCAAAGCTCAATTTTTCGCCTTCCCACTTTGCCGTCTGAGCCTCCGAATTACTCTGAATCTGTTTTACCCAGTCGCTCAGATATCTTTCCAGCTTCATCTTACCCAATACAAAGCCTCCTATCACACCCAGTAATATACCGCTCAACACATATATTATGGTGATTTTCAATCCGAATGTGCCTAAGAACATGGCTACCGCCACCTCATTGACCAATGGAGATGTGATTAGAAAAGCGAAAGTTACTCCCAACGGGATACCTCCTTTCACAAATCCGATAAACAAGGGTATGGACGAACAGGAGCAGAACGGTGTGATGGCACCGAAAAGTGAAGCCATAAGATACTGTAATCCGTGCATTCTGTGCGTTGTAAGATAATTCTTCAATCTGTCTATAGGAAAATAGGCATTGACGATACCCATCAATACGCTTATGAAAAACAGCAGAATAAGAATCTTTATAGTATCATAGAAAAAGAAGTTTACAGAAACGCCAAAGGTGCTGTCGGCACTCAGACCAAAAACTCCGTAAACCAGCCAATCGGCAAATGTCTGTATCATAATGTTATACTTAAATGTAATTTTGATATGCGTAATACAATCCTACCAGAATAAACAGGACAGCTACCACTCTGTTAAACCATAACTGAAACACACGGATACGGTTATATAATTTGCCTATTCCGGCTACGCTATAAGCTAAAAACCATGCGACTAAAATCACCGGTAATCCGGTAGTTACAGCAAATACAATCGGCAGAATGAGACCTTCGCTTTCGGCAGCAGACATAGGAATGAGAATACCGAAATAAAACAGTGCGCTGGTGGGACAAAAAGCCATCGCGAAGAGCATACCCAAGAATAAGCTACCCCAACTGCCTTTCAGTTTCTCTGTTCTGCTACTTGCCGAGAATCCGAATTTAGGCAACCGCAACCTGTCGCCAAAGAGCATGAACAGTCCAATAAGTATCATTGCCGGAGCCAAAAGCAGCTCACCCCAATGACTAACCCCTTTCTGAATGAAGAACATATCGGCACCTCTACGCAATATCACAATAAGGACGGTACCTAACACGGAATAGGCAATTACACGACCCAATGTATAAAGAATGCCGTTTAAGAAAATCCGATGCGGCTTCTCAATGTCCTTGCTGATAAATCCGATTGCTGTAATGTTGGTAGCTAACGGACATGGGCTGATAGCAGTCAATAATCCCAACAGAAATGCTGTGAATATCGGTATCTCACTATTATCCAGAAGATTCTGTAAGAAATCCATTACTATTGCAGTAACTGATTAATCTTTGTCTTTAAATCTTTTTTGAATTTCGGAGTGTCGGTACGCGCATACTGAAAAGCAAATTGTGTGATGTCTTCATACTTTTCCTTATTGTCCTTAAACTGGCTGATGACCAAACCTGAAGAACTGATCCTATACTTGTCTGCAATCTTTTCTCCTTCGGGAGTAGAGAAGTCCACTTCACGGAAACGCACCTTTCCCTGCTTGGTCAAAGTTGCCATATCTTTGTCTACCAGCTCTTTGGAATATTGACCTACAGCTTTGCATGTGACACAACGCTGTTTACCGTGAAAATAAAGAATTTCCACATAGTCCTTTACTGCTTTCTGAGTTTGAGCCTGAGTCTGAACCTTTGTTTGTACTTGAGTCTGAGCTTGGATTCCAGTTCCGGTAACCATGCTCAATGCAACTAAGAGAGTTGCCAATTTCAAATTTTTCATTTTCAGTTTTATTGATTATTCATTATTAATATCTGTTTTACCTCGGCCGGTGATAGTTTGCCTTTGGCCATTACCTTTCCGTCTATAACCATAGCGGGAAGAGTCATTACATTGAACTCCATGATTTTCATAATGTCTTCCTCCTTAACAATTTGAACTTCCGTTAAACCTAATTCGTTTACTGCCTCTTCTACGTTCTTATACAAAGCTTTACATCCGGCACAGCCTGTACCTAAAATCTTGATTTCCTTCATTTATTTGATATTTAAATTATTAATGTATGTCGTTCGCAAAACAACGAATATGTAAATCAAAAAAAAGTGTTGTTTTTAAGTAACCCTCATTTATTTTGAATATATAAAATTATTAACAACAGTTTTCTTTTTTATTAGGACACTTTCCGAGAAACTCGCCGAATAGCTGTCTTGCCAAAAGCCAATTTTCTTTGTTTACACAATATTTGACTTTGGGAGTTTCTATCTCACCCTGTATCAGACCGGCATCCTTCAACTCCTTCAGATGCTGGGACACGGTAGCTTTTGCGATGGGTAGTTCCTCGTTTATCTCACCGAAATAACAACTATGTTGCTTGATGAGAAACTGCATGATGACAATTCTTGTAGGATGTCCCAATGCCTTGGCAAATCGTGCCAGACGCTCATTGTCTGTTGATACTTCTTTCGATTCCGACATATGCTCGACTTTTTATTGTTCGCAAATTTACGAACATCATTTTTATTGACCAAAGTTATTAAGTTTTTTCTCTAAATAAATTTGCCGCGTTTCCTTTGAAAACAAAGATAAGTTATTATATTTGAGCGCGTTTACCACGGCGAGGTGTTTTTGTTTAATACATTATTTACTTTATAAATCAAATCTATGGATAATCAGAGTGAGGAGTGTTGTCCGTTATTCGACGTTGAGAAATGGGACAAGAAAACGTTCAAATGGGAAGACAAACTTTTTATTAAGGAGACTATGCCTACGCTTTTTCATATACCTTTCCCTTCCATGATCGGAAAGAAATTGATGAGAATGCATTCGATGGCTGTAGAAACGGGAGCCACTATCCCCGATAAAACCGATGCGCTGATATTATTCAGGGATCCTTCGGCTTTCAAATCGGAGTTGTATTATGCAGTCACAAAGGAGGTCGAACAAGCCGACAATGTGAAGATCTCGGGTATGTTTGTTGCAAAAGTTTTTGACGGTCCTTTCAGCAATATGCCCAAATTCTTCAAAGAGATGGATGGCTATCTGAAAGAATGTGGCCATACTGCAAAAGATTACTATACTCATTACGCATATTGTCCGCAGTGTGCCAAGAAATATGGACATAACTATATTATAATCTTTGCTCAGGTTTGAAATATTTAATGTTGAGAGATGGTAATTGATTAATAAAAAGATTTATACCTTTGCATCGCTAAAACAATTGGATGTTTACTATCTTATTTAAATCGGATATTGTGTTGTAAACAATCTGTGCGGTCTGTACGGATTGTCCTTTCGCTTGCTCTCGGATAATATCTCTTCGAGGGCGGTTTGCATGTATTTTTAATTTAAGTTTTACCTGTGTACGGGTGATGAATGCATTGTAATGCCTTCACACGTGTATACCTTATACAAATAATAAAATGAGTAACGATAATAAAAATATCCACGATTTCGATTTTAATTTAATCTGTGATTTTTTCTCTACAATGGAACGTCAGGGTCCGGGCAGCCCGGAAGTAACTGTAAAAGCCTTGAGTTTTATCGACAACCTTACAGCAAGTTCAAAGATTGCCGACTTAGGTTGCGGAACCGGTGGTCAGACTATGGTATTGGCACAGCATGCTTCGGGACAAATCACAGGACTCGATCTGTTTCCTAAGTTTATAGATATATTCAATCATAATGCGGCCCTATACGGTTTTCAGGACAGAGTCAAGGGTATTGTCGGTTCAATGGATAATCTTCCATTTAAGGATGAAGAGTTTGATCTGATTTGGTCCGAAGGGGCCATATACAATATCGGTTTTGAACGGGGACTGAGAGAGTGGCGCAGATACCTGAAAAAAGGAGGGTATATTGCCGTTTCCGAGAGTTCTTGGTTTACGGATGAAAGGCCTAAGGAGATAAATGACTTCTGGATGAATGCCTATCCGGAGATAGATACGCTACCGCATCAGGTAACTAAGTTATACAATGCAGGGTATCTTCCCGTAGCCACGTTCATTCTGCCGAACAATTGCTGGACAGAACACTACTTAGCTCCAAAAAACAAGGCACAAGAGATCTTTCTTAAGAAATACGCCGGAAATAAGAACGCTGAAGAGTTTGTAGAGTCTGAACGTTATGAAGAAGAATTATACAGTAAGTACAGTGACTATTACGGTTATGTATTCTTCATTGCAAAAAAAATAGAGCTATGATAAATCCGGACAACTATGGTTGGAATAACAGTTTGAGCCGGCTTAAGCAGGAATCAATTCATAAAGACTTGTTTCACGGACGAGTAACGGTAGTAAATAGAACTTGTTATGAAGTTATTTCGCAAATCGGACTGATGCAATGCGAGTTGACAGGAAATATGATGTTCGGCAAGTCCGACTTTGAATTGCCTTGTGTAGGCGACTGGGTTATTTTTCAATCATTGGATGAGAATAAAGGTATTATCGTCGATATGCTGCCTCGTAAACGTATTCTTTTTCGAAGGAGAAGCGGTACGGTCGCAGATAGACAGGCTATCGCTTCGTATGTGGACAAAGCGTTTATTGTAATGGGGCTCGATGATAATTTCAATGTTCGCAGGGCAGAACGTTTTATGCTTCAGATAACGGAAGCTGACATAAAGCCGGTATTGGTACTCAATAAAGCCGATCTGGATTATGACACTCAGGGAATTGAAGAGCAAATTAAACACCTTGGTTGCCGAATGCCAATATTTTTTACGAGTACTCACAAACCTGAAACCGTCTCTCTGTTACGTGATTATATTCATAAAGGCGAAACTGTAGTGTTTGTAGGCTCCTCGGGAGTCGGGAAAAGTTCACTGATTAATGCTCTTTGCGAGAAGTCGATATTACTGACCTCCGACATAAGTCAATCTACCGGAAAAGGAAGACATACCTCGACACGGCGGGAAATGGTGCTGATGGAGGGTTCTGGTATCTTAATCGATACTCCGGGCGTTAGAGAATTCGGATTGACCATCGACGATACCGACTCTATTGACGAGATGCTGGAGATTTCAAACTATGCAGTGTCATGTCGTTTCAAGGATTGCGAACATATCAATGAACCGGGTTGTGCCGTTTTGGAAGCTGTAAATACCGGGACATTAGACCGTAAGGTCTATGAGAGTTATCTGAAGCTTAAACGGGAAGCCCTGTATTTCTCTTCTTCAGAATATGAGAAACGAAAAAGGGATAAATCTTTTTCGAAGCTCGTAGATGATTTTAAGAAGTATAAATCGGACTTCTGATTCAGAAAAGGTATCTTATAAAAATCAAAAAGGGGATGCATCACTATTTCGGATACATCCCCTCTTTTTGGATATTATTGATGATGGATTACCACTCCATCTTGGTCATACGAACGTATGAAGCATAACGTTTCTTGGCCATTTCTTCAGCTACGTCAAACAGTTGCTGAGCCTCTGAAGGATACTGTTTCATTACTGATGAGTAACGAACCTCGCCCTTGAGGAAGTCCTGGAACTTATCCCACTCCGGCTCTTTGGAATCAAGGATGAACGGATTCTTACCTTCTGCTTCCAAAGCAGGATTGTAACGCCACAAGTGCCAGTAACCGCATGCTACTGCATCAGCCTCTTCAGCCTGGGATTTACCCATACCCTTTCTGAGCCCATGGTTGATACAAGGAGCATAAGCGATGATGATTGAAGGACCCGGATAAGCCTCAGCCTCACGGATGGCATTCAGACACTGTGCCTGGTTAGCACCCATAGCAATCTGAGCTACATATACGTATCCGTAGGTGGTAGCAATCATACCGAGATCTTTCTTACGAACACGCTTACCTGAAGCGGCGAACTTGGCGATGGCACCTAACGGAGTAGCCTTTGAGGACTGACCGCCGGTATTTGAGTAAACCTCGGTATCGAGTACCAGGATGTTTACATCTTCACCTGATGCGATTACGTGATCCAAACCTCCGTAACCTATATCGTATGATGCACCGTCACCGCCGATGATCCACTGGCTGCGTTTGATCAAGTAGCCTTTGAGCTCGATAATATTTTTACAGGTGTCGCAATCACAAGCCTCACAATTAGCGATGATCTGAGGAGCCAATAACTTGGTTGCATCGGCATCGTCTTTCTTCTCTATCCATTCGTTAAACAGAGCCTTGAGTTCATCACTGCAACATGTGCAGCTCTGAGCTTCAGTCATCAGTTTGATGAGACGAGCGCGCATCTTCTTGTTTGCAAGTTCCATACCTAGACCGAACTCACAGAAATCCTCAAACAGAGAGTTTGCCCATGCAGGACCTTGACCCTTATCGTTTGTGGTATATGGTGTGGAAGGTATTGAACCTGAATAGATAGAGGTACAACCGGTAGCATTGGCAACAATCTGGCGGTCACCGAAAAGCTGAGAGATCAACTTTACATATGGAGTCTCACCGCAACCGGAGCATGCACCTGAGAATTCAAATAGCGGAGTAGCGAACTGAGAGTTCTTCGGATTTGACTTGATATCAACCAAGTCTTGTTTGCTCTTGACATTCTTAACGCAATAGTTCCATTTTGCAACCTCAGCCTCCTGACCTTCGAAAGGTACCATCTTGAGAGCGGAGCCACCGAGTTTTGGATTGCCCGGACATACATCGGCACAGTTACCGCAACCTAAGCAGTCCATAACACTGATCTGAATACGAAACTTCATGCCTTTCATTGCAGCAGGAGCCTTCATCTCAATCATATCGGCATTAAGACCTGCAGCCTCGGCTTCATCCATAACGAAAGGACGGATGCTAGCGTGAGGACATACGTATGCACACTTGTTACACTGGATACACTTCTCAGGATCCCAAACCGGAACAAATGCACTTACACCACGCTTCTCGTAAGCGGCTGTACCTGCCGGCCATGTACCGTCAATACTCTCCTTGAATGCAGATACAGGAAGTAAATCACCGTTCTGGGCATTGATAGGACGTACTACCTCATTAACGAAAGCAGGATCATTGTTTGCCTTTTGAGCAGGTATTTCTATGCTTGCCCAAGAAGGATCAACAGCGAGCTTTTTGTATTCGTCACCGCGATCAACGGCTGCGTAGTTCTTATTTACTACATCCTCACCCTTCTTACCGTAAGACTTAACGATGAACTTCTTCATCTGTTCGATAGCCAAATCAACAGGGATAACACCTGTGATACGGAAGAATGCGCTCTGAAGTATTGTATTGGTACGGTTACCTAGACCAATCTCCTGAGCTATCTTGGTAGCGTTGATATAGTAAACAGTGATATTGTTCTTTGCGAAGTATGCCTTAACGTTAGCGGGCAGATTGGCAGCAAGTTCGTCGCCCTCCCAGATGGTATTGAGCAAGAATGTGCCATTCTTCTGAAGTCCGCGTGTCACATCGTACATGTTCAGATATGCCTGTACATGACAAGCAACAAAATTTGGTGTATTAACCAAATATGTTGAACGTATTGGAGTGTCACCGAAACGAAGGTGTGAGCAGGTAAATCCACCTGACTTCTTTGAGTCATATGAGAAATAAGCCTGGCAGTGTTTATCTGTGTTGTCACCGATAATCTTTACAGAGTTCTTGTTTGCACCAACGGTACCGTCTGCTCCGAGTCCGTAGAACTTGGCCTCAAACACACCCTTACCGCCCAAAGCAATCTCTTCTTTCTGAGGCAGTGATGTGAATGTTACATCATCTACAATACCGATAGTGAACTGATTCTTAGGCATAGCAAGTGAGAGGTTCTCATATACTGCAAAAATCTGTGCAGGAGTAGTATCGTACGATCCCAGACCGTAACGGCCGCCTACAATAATAGGCTTCTCTGCAAGTTTGATATCTTTTCCGTTGGCAAAGGCCTCTACTATATCCATGTAGAGAGGTTCACCGCTTGCACCCGGCTCTTTGGTTCTATCCAAAACAGCAATACGTTTTGTGGTAGCAGGCAGAACAGCTGCAAGATATTTAACTGAGAACGGACGATATAGGTGAACTGAAACAAGTCCTACCTTCTCACCCTGAGCTGTCATATAGTCAATAACCTCCTTGGCGGCCTCTGTAATTGAACCCATAGCGATGATTACACGCTCGGCATCGACAGCACCGTAATAGGTAAACGGCTTATATTCACGTCCGGTAATCTTGCTGATTTCCTTCATGTATTCAGCTACGATATCAGGAACGGCATCATAGTATGCATTGCTTATCTCACGATGAGTAAAGAATGTATCAGGATTCTCAGCCATACCACGCATAACCGGTTTGTTTGGGTCAAGCGCTCTCTCACGGAACTCCTTAAGAGCCTTCTGGTCTATAAGGCCGGCGAGATCTTCATTCGCGAGAGCCTCAATCTTTTGAATCTCGTGTGATGTACGGAATCCGTCAAAGAAGTTCAAGAAAGGTACTCTGGACTTGATAGTAGCAAGATGTGCCACACCGGCCAAATCCATAACCTCCTGTACCGAGCCTTCTGCAAGCATAGCAAAACCGGTCTGACGGCAAGCCATAACATCCTGATGATCACCGAAAATACATAGTGCATGAGAAGCAAGTGTACGTGCAGATACGTGAAATACGCAAGGCAACAGTTCACCGGCAATCTTGTACATATTTGGAATCATCAACAGCAAACCCTGTGATGCGGTATATGTAGTTGTCAATGCACCTGCCTGAAGCGATCCGTGAAGAGCGCCGGCAGCACCACCTTCTGACTGCATCTCTTGGACCATAACAGTCTCGCCGAAGATATTCTTTCTTCCTTGAGCAGCCCATTCGTCAACATACTCAGCCATTGTGGATGACGGAGTGATAGGATAGATAGCAGCAACCTCTGAGAACATATACGAGATATGCGCAGCGGCCTGGTTACCATCACATGTAATGAATTTCTTTGCCATAAACTATTATTTTAATATCATTATATTTTAATACAGAAGACCGAACATCCATAGAGGTATAATATTACCTTCACCGGAATCCAGTTCATCAACAGCATAATACACATCACCATTCTTTTTTGGACGGATGTCACCCATTGTAATCTTAAACGGAATATGTCCATCAACCAAGAACGTAGCATTCTTTTCTCCGTTATGTACTATATGGTCCCTCCAAAGTGCATTGACAAAGAATGTGTCGAGCACATCCTGTCTATCAAAACTTGGAGGATAGATAGTATATATCAAATTGGAGTTGTACATCAGGATACGCGCAGGCTTCTTTGGAAAAGAATCGCCTTTGTAATAGACCATATTAATGAGTCTCGCATCGGCGAGATATTTAATATAGTTCATTACCGTTGCTCTTGACGTATCAATATCTATTGCCAACTGACTTACATTGGGTGACAATGTGCCCTCCAAGCCCATCAGGTAGAATAGTTTCTTGATCTTAGGCAGATACTTCAACTCTATCTGCTTGATTAAGAGGATATCAACCTCCATAATCATATTCATGGTCTTTAGCAGATTCTCCGAGAAATTGGTCTTTTCCAGAAAAAACGGGTAGAATCCATGATGCAGATAATCCTGAAAATAATCATTTGGAGATACCTTGGAAAGGATATCCGCTGCTATCTCTTTATGATTTCTCAATATATCATCCAAACTATAATAATTGATATCCACACCGGCTTGAAGCTTCAAAAACTCACGGAAAGAGAATCCCCTTAACTGATAAGAATCAGCAATACCGTTCAATTCCGGGTTTTCTTCCTTCAGACGCATTACGGATGAACCGGTAAATACAATCTTCAGATTTGGATATTTATCATAACATTTCCTTAGTTCGGAACTCCATTCCGGATGCTTAAAAACCTGGTCTATAAGTAAAACCTTACCCCCAATCTTACAAAATTCTCCAGCGAAGTCGGCTATGCCGCGTCCCTGGAAATAAAGATTGTTCATATTTATATATAGACAAGAACGGTCGTGTCCGAAGCGTTCTTTGGCGTACTGCAGCAGAAATGTAGTTTTCCCACATCCACGTCCACCTTTTATACCTATCATACGCGATGACCAATCTATCTCATCCATAAGTTTCCGTCTTATCGGAGCATCCAAATGCTCCAATAGATAGTCATGCGTCCTGAAAAATGATTCCATTGTTTTTGGTTATATAATCAACAACATACCCTAAGCTGTGTTGCTTAGGGTACAAAGATACCTCAAAAAAGTCTATTTTGCAAAGTCTACATTACATTTTTTGCATCTTTTACATAGCATAAATATTCAAAACGGATTATCATTTTCCTTTATGAATTTTCTTTTTTTTGCGAATGAATAAAGCAAGCATGGACAAGGTAAATAAACCGCTTGCCAGATAGGCAATTAGCGGAGAAAAGTGTAGCCCTTCAGGTGCAACACAGATATATGTAGCAGTGACCATTGTCATAAACATAGCCGGTATCAGTGTCACAGAATAGTTCTTTCGTGCCTGGCAAAGGAACACTGTAATCGCCCATAGGGTAAAGACAGCCAGAGTCTGATTACACCATGCAAAATAGCGCCATATTATACTAAAACCGTCTTTATTGACTACGCTGAATATCAGTACACCCAGAGTCAATGCAAACAGTGGGATGCAGATATAGAGGCGGTTACGAATCTTTTTCTGCTCAATATGAAGCATGTCTGCAATAATAAGTCTGGCTGACCTCAATGCTGTATCTCCACTGGTAATAGGAGCTGCGATAACACCCAAAACAGCCAATAAACCACCGGCAACACCCAACCAACTCTTAGAGATGTTCATAACTATCTGACCTGTTCCGTCAGATGTACCGAATTCCTGGAAATATGCGGTGGCGGCAGCAGCCCAAATCAGAGCTACAATTCCTTCGGACACCATTGCACCGTAAAAAACGAAACGTCCGTTCTTCTCATTCTGAATGCATCGTGCCATTAATGGTGACTGAGTGGCATGAAAACCGCTTATGGCACCACAGGCTATTGAGATGAACATCATAGGAAATATGGCATTGGTCTCATATTTGGTTCCGAAACCATTCCACATCTCAGGCAGTTCAGGACGATTTACGTATAGTCCGATCAATATTCCGAACGCCATAAAAAGCAGGGCAAAAGCAAATACAGGATAGAACTTTCCTATAATCTTATCTATTGGGAACATCGTAGCCGCGAGGTAATATAAGAATATCACAACAATCCAGAAATAGACATCCAGTGCTTTCGGCGTGAGTTTAGCCAAAAGGTCGGCAGGCTGAGAGATAAACACAGCGCCTACTAAAATCATAAGAACTATTGTAAAGATGGTTACACCCTTTTGTGTTCCCGGACCTAGATAACGGCCTATTATGGAAGGCAGGTTTTCTCCTCTGTTGCGCACGGATATCATACCTGCCAGATAATCGTGTACAGCTCCGGCAAAAATGGTTCCGAAAACAATCCACAGATAGGAAGAGGTACCGAACTTGGCCCCCATGATAGCACCGAAGATAGGTCCCAGTCCTGCGATATTGAGAAACTGAATCATATAGGTTTTCCACGTAGGCATGGCTACATAATCGACCCCATCGGTAAGAGTCAATGCAGGAGTTTTCTTGGCTTCGTCATAGCCGAACAAACGGGAAATATATCTGCCGTAAATAATATAGCCTAATACCAGTACGAAAAGAGCAATTGTAAATGTTATCATGACTATCCTATTTACCCTAATATCTGCTCTGTATGGGCCTTGGTATCAACCTTTTCTATGATTCTTACACATATCCCGTTTTCATCGAATATAAATGTCTTACGTATAGTTCCCATAGTAATCTTGCCATAATTATTTTTCTCTCCCCAGGCGCCGAGCATCTCCAAAATACTGTGATCGGGATCCGACAACAGAATAAACGGCAATTCATATTTCCGAACAAACTTCACATGCGAGGATACAGAATCGGTACTAACTCCCATCACGCGATAATCCTGCGCAATAAAACGTTTATAGTTGTCACGCAGATCACAAGCTTCTGCCGTACAACCCGGAGTATCATCCTTGGGATAAGCATAGATTACTGTCTTCTTCCCGATAAATGCGTCTGATGAGTATTCATTCCCATCATGCCCCATTGCCGTAAACTTCGGCATACGATCTCCAATTTTAATCATATCGTTCGAGTTATTAATAAGGTTATTTAATGAGGTCCTTTACTTTTGACATCAACTGCGATGATGGAACCGACTCGGAATCGACAGGTACAAGATACCATCTGACGGTATATGAAAGGGATTCACCGGGTTTCAACTCTTTGTAGGCACCTTGGCTTTCCAATTCGATATAGGTCTTACCGCTGTTAACATAAACCTGTATCTCGGCTTCTGCAGGAGCAGGTTGAGAGGCAGTCAAATCAGGGAACTTCTTTACAAGCAGCAATTTGTTTCCGCAGTATGCAAGCCATCCTTTACCGTCGGCATTAATTTTACGGTTGGCATTGGTAACGTCTGTCTTATACCATGAGGCATCGAATTCCCGGGTAAAAGGAATGAGATTTGCAGGAGTGATGGCCTCTGACGGTGCATCGAAAAAGATCAATCCATCATTGTTCACGCGGGTGATTTCCCATGGCGCTACGCTACGTGTTTCTTCAGACTCATTGATGATGGAGTATGTTATCACTATTGCATTGTCACTACCATCGGCCTTGAATTCTTTACGGATACGGTATTTGTATTTTTGAGATACCTGACCTGTCATAATCAATGATGAAGGAGTCTGTTCGACCGTATATGCAGCTTTGTCATATTCCTGAACCGGAGGCCAGTTCCACTCTTTCTGAGGGCTCGTCCAAAATGTGCTTCCGAAGGCTTCTCTCACTGGGGATTGAGAAATTATTTCCGAATCATTGTACTTATAGGAAAGAATCTTTGCTCCTGCAGCTGCATCAATGGTCATTGAAACATTTCCAACCTGAACACTGTATTTGGACTCTCCCATGTTTTTGATTATGGGCTCTGCTGCATTGGAGGCAATAGTACCTAAAAATGCAACCAGCAAAAACGACGTAAATGACTTTCTCATAAATACATTTATTTGTTAAAAGGATAATAATTCTTTGAAACTGTTTTTTAGCTGTATGAAATATCTTGTCCAATAAAATTTCGGATGGATTCCAAACAACTCTACATTATCGCAAAGTTGTTAAATAATTTCTTTTTATCAAACTGAATGGGAATAAAAAAGCGAGAGGCGACGCTATTAAGCATCACCTCTCTATGATTTGTAATCACCGATTAATCAAAAGCCGCCACCGAAGCCGCCCATACCGCCACCACCGAAGCCGCCGCCACCGAAGTCACCGCCACCGAAGTCACCGCCCATCATCATTCCACCGCCGAAGCCGCCCATACTCATCTCGCTGACTACACAACCTTCAGGAAGGGTAAACTTTGTAGCAGGAATCTGAGCATTTTCCTCGAAGGCAGATGCTGATTGTGTAGTAGTACCCCAATCACTTACTGACTCAGATTTCAATGTAATACCTTTATAGATGCAAATTGTGGTAGTCGTAGTCATTCCCATGGATGAGGTGTTTTTCATTGTGTACTTCTTACACTTCACACCGGCTATTTCTTCTTCACCCAGGTCCTTTATCTTATTCTTTTTGATTGCCTTCTCATCAAGATTCAACCAGTCTATCTGACCGATAGTACCTATTGAAGCGCCGCCCATGCCACCCATAAATGAGCCGCCTCTGCCACCTCTGCCACCGAAGATAGGCATAACAGTTGCGGTATTCTTCTTCTCATTTATAGTGTATGTAGAATCTCCTATTGATATCGTACGAGTTACACTATCTCCGAAGATAGTTTCTGAAGCTGTCTTACGTCCGAAATCATCGAAATATACTTTCTGAACCATTGAGCTCATGTCAAGGGCTGCTGCACCACCACCCATACCGGGCATACCTGCCATACCTCCGAAATCAGGCATATCACCCATATCGGATGATACAGTAATGACACCGGATTTTACTCCGAACAGAATCTCAGGAGCAACTTTCTTTTTTGCACTTGAAACAGAACATACGGCTGCGAACAGTAAAAACGCTAACTGATACTTTTTCATTTTCTATATTTTTGAATTATTGATTATTAGAAATAGGCATTCTTGAACAACTTTATTACTTATATACTCTCAAAGCAAAAATGTTAAGAGACACTTTGATTTTTCAACCAATTATTTACTAAGACTATGATATTTGCAAAACGATTAATCTCCTTAGCGATTTTGAGATAAAATTCTCTTTTATGTCACACTCAAAATGCATACCTTTGCGACGAACAAAACAAAAGCTATGAAGATACTTGTAACGGGAGCGGCCGGATTCATCGGATCAAAGCTGGCATACCGTTTGGCACAAAGAGGAGAAGAGGTGGTCGGATTGGATAACATGAACGATTACTACGACATAAGACTTAAATTAGGACGTTTGGCCGAATGCGGAATTACAACTTCCAGCAGACGTTTTATTGATGGTGCCTTACATAATAGCAAATTATTTCCTAACTACCGTTTTATCAGAATGGATCTGGCTGACAGGGGTCAGATGGAGAAGTTCTTCGAGGAAGAGAAATTTCAGGTGGTTGTCAACCTGGCTGCTCAGGCCGGAGTGCGCTACTCAATTACCAATCCATATGCTTACTTGGACAGCAACTTAGTAGGATTCATGAATATTCTGGAATGTTGCCGCAATAACAATATTGAATACTTGGTATATGCCTCCTCCAGTTCCGTTTACGGGCTGAATGAGAAGGTTCCTTTCAGCGAAGATGATGCTGTGGATAATCCCGTCAGTCTTTATGCCGCTACGAAAAAGGCCAATGAGCTTATGGCACATGCATACAGCAAGCTATACGGTTTACCTACCACAGGATTACGCTTCTTCACTGTCTACGGTCCTTGGGGTCGTCCGGACATGGCACCTATGCTGTTTGCAACATCAATAAGTAAGAGAGAGCCGATAAAAGTGTTCAACAATGGTAATCTTAGCCGCGACTTCACCTATATTGACGACATCGTTGAAGGAACCATTCAGGTTATTTACAATAGGCCAGTTGCGGAAACATTGCCTAACAAAGTGCCTTGGAGAATCTTCAACATAGGCTGTTCCAAACCCGTACAATTGATGGATTTTATCAACGAAATAGAGAATGCTCTCGGTGTTGAAGCAAAAAAGATTTTCCTGCCTATGCAACAAGGGGATGTTCTCCAGACATATGCAGACACATCAAAATTAGAAAAAGAGGTAGGTTATAAACCTTCTACTTCACTTCATGACGGCATTGTAAAATTCATCGACTGGTTCAAATCCGATAAGAATCCGCTCCCTCGTAAATAAGGCATCATGCATAACTGTGGAGCCCGCCTAAAAGGTAGTTTACCCCAAAGTATGTCATCAGTACCGCCAGAAAGGCTATCAACATATATATGTGGAAGAATCGGGGATTGTTGAATTTCCCGCAAAGACCTTTGTGAAAGGCCGCGCCGTATATCATAAAGGTAATCAGCGCCCATGTCTCCTTTGGATCCCACGACCAATAACCGCCCCATGAGACATTGGCCCAGACTGCTCCCAAGACAATACCTGTGCCCAACAACGCTACGGCCGGATAGAGCAAAAGACGGCTTAGGCCCATCAGTCTGATATCATATTTGGGGACACAGAGACCGATTACACCGTTTATCATCATAAAGAAGAATAGTGCGTATGACATCATAATGACAGACACATGTGCACTGAGCCATGGCGATGCCAGCACGGGTACAAGCGGATCTATCTGAGGGTCAGGCTGGCCGATAAACGACACCAATAGTACGAAGCCCGAAGCCAGCAGCCCAAAGGGCTGAATGAAGTGTATCTTTCGACGCAACAAGAGGGATACAAACATTATACAGATGGCCATAAACTGCATGGCCTCACAACCGTTAGCCAATGGAATATGTCCGGAAACATACCATCTTAAGGCATAACCTACGGACATGAAAAGCAATGATACATTTAGCGCAATATCGAATATTTTGCCTTCTCTACCCCTATATAGCAACAATGATGTTGCAATCAAACCCGCACTGAGATTGAACATGAAGGCTATTTTTACGAACGGAATGGCATAAAATATATTTGCTGCATTTAAAGAGGAATCATAGAAAGAGCATAATCCGATAAGTAATATAAACGCACCTGCTTTTTTCAAAAAGTGCAGATTAATCAGTTTGAGAAACTCATTTCGTTTGTCCAACAACAAGAGTATCATGGACAGTATAAACAGATAAAACCCGGAAAACGAAATCAAGATGCCCAAAGGATCATGGTTTACTAATAACAGGCTGCCCTGTAAGTCCTCATCGTATGAGGCCTGATAAAATAAGTAGTCTCTGTATCTCAATGTATGATTCATGGAGATGGCATGAGAAGTCACTTCACCGTCACTGTCTGTAATAACAACTCTGCTAATATAATCCGATGGCATCCCATCATCATTATTACCCTCTTTAATAGTGAAACTCTCTAGGGAAACCGAAAAAGGAATCTCTGTCAACAGATTGTCCGGTTGTGCCGCATAGAACGAGGACTGCTCTCCTACCCTAAGATGCAGGGAGCCTTTAACTCCTATCGTATATGTAAGGAAACCTCCTGTCATCATTAACAGAAAGGATATATGAAGAGCAAACAACGATAATCTTTTCCACATTTTGTTTTTAAACAGTAAAACCAATGTGACCAAAAAAAATGCAATCCAGATTACACAGAAAAGGATTGAACCATATATGAATTCAAATGAGAAAGTCGCTACTGTCATAACTGCCAGAAGGAGTAAATACAGCAAAATATAGAACCTATCCATCGACCTCTATTATTAAAAAATCAGAACGCCTCAAAAGAAGTATTGTGCTGTTCACGGACAGCCGTACATTCCATCTCAACCAACCATCCGGGACGACATACCGGAGCAAGGACTATAACCCATGGCTTGGTAGGAAAACGGTCTGCAAACAATTCATTGACTACCATATAGTCGGCAGGATCACGCAGATAGACAATTATCTGGGCCACATTGTCCCAATTGCAACATGCCTCATCCAACAATTTCTCAACATTCTCAATCATCCTGTTTGCCTGCATGCGAACATCTGCAGGATACATTATCTGACCCTTATTGTTTATGCTGGCAGTTCCGGAAATAAACACATGTCGACGGTCGCCATAGTCTACATAGGTTCCTCTTTCAAAACTTACACCATATTCGGTTGTCGAGTTGAAGTTGGATCGAGCATAAAGATATCCCATCTGGCCTTCTTTAAGTCCCTTTACTGCATAAGCATCCATCATAACACAAGCATCTCCGTCAGCAGTGCGTCCACCTATTCCCGTACTTGCGATGAAATGAGTATCTGAAGAGAGGCTGTGAGTAGCAAAAACATCGTTTCTTCCCACCACCATGCCTTTGTAATTATCGTCAATATTCTTTACAAACAGCCATGTCCTTATGCAGTTTTCGGATAAGCTGCACTGAAGTTCGTTAAGACTTTCGCTATAATCAAGGAGCAACTGTTTCGTCTGCTTTTTGGGGCTGCCGCCTCTATTAGTATTTGAGGATGTCCATAGATGAGTGTAAGTTCCATGACTCACCTTATACAGATTGTCCACAGAATGTGAACATGTGACTCCGGTTTGCAGATAAGCCCATAGAGCTATCTTTGTGCCGTTCAGAGGCGCCTGTTCTATTATCGATACTGAACGATCCGGATGCGAGTCAGATAAACGTTCTTTCAAAAGAGGCTGTTGGATAGCAGAATCACTAAGAAAATAGCGTTCTAAGACCGGTTTGGCATCATTAAACTTATCTTGACGAAGTGAGAAATAAGCAGTCAAAAGTTTATCTACCTGTTGATCAAATGAAAGCATCTGATTTGTAACTTGAATCATGATGTGGAATTCCGAAACACCCCCCTCTTTTTCAAAACTACTTACAGAAGCACAAACACAGTCATAATCCAAATATCTATTGTATTGCATAAAACTTATTAGTAAAAAAGCTGTAAAGATTTGCGAAGATAGCGATTTTAATTCGTAGTTTTGACATTCGGAAACTGTTTTGAATTTATAGTTTTTCGATTATACATAAGACGATGTTAACAAGCCCATTTTGGATAAGCCGTCATGAATATGTCGTATCGTAGAAATTTACAGACAGATTCTCAAATAATTATCAAAAATGAAAAAAATAATATTTACTATTACTGCATTAGTTGCTTGCAACACTTTATTTTCTCAAGGTTATGTTTTTACAACTGTAGATTCTATTCCAATTACATCAATCAAAGATCAGAACCAATCAGGTACATGCTGGTCTTTCTCAACAATAGGCATGTTTGAATCCGAACTTATTCGAATGGGTAAAGGAGAGTTCAATCTATCCGAGATGTTTGTTGTACATAAAACGATGGAAGATCGTGCGCAAGCATCAGTACGTTTGCACGGCGATGTATCATTTTCATCAGGAGGCAGTTTCTACGATATGCTATATTGTTACAAGAACTACGGCATGGTTCCGGAAGATGTGATGCCCGGAATTATGTATGGAGCAAAAAAGCATGATCACAACGAACTCTCAGCTGTATCAGAGGCTTATGTTGGCGCCATTGCGAAGGGTAATCTCAAGAAAATTTCCAACGTATGGCAAAACGGTCTCTCAGCAATATACGATACCTATTTGGGTAAATGTCCCGAGACTTTCACATACAGCGGCAAAGAGTACACACCGAAGTCATTTACAAAATATCTGGGCATCAACCCAGACGATTACATATCTCTGACATCTTTCACTCATCACCCTTTCTATGAGCAGTTTTCGGTTGAGGTGCAAGACAATTGGCGTCAGGCACTATCCTACAACCTTCCTCTTGAAGAATTTATGGCAGTCATAAAAAACAGCGTCAAAAGCGGTTACACCGTAGCTTGGGGTGCGGATGTCTCAGAAACAGGTTTCTCAAGAGAAGCTAAAAAAGGTATTGCAGTTGTTCCGACTGACACAATGGATATCAAAAAGGCATTATCCGAGCCGTGCCCGGAAAAAGAGATTACTCAAGAACTCAGACAGGATGGGTTTGACGATTGGAGCACAACCGATGACCATGGAATGTTGATATTCGGCATCACTCGTGACCAGAATGGGAAAGAGTATTATATGGTAAAAAATTCCTGGGACTATGACTCAGGAAGAAACGGTATCTGGTATGTATCGGAAGCCTTTATAGCCTATAAGACCATAAACATCGTGGTAAATCGGAATGCCATCCCCAAGGATATCCTCAAAAAAACGAATATAAAATAAGAATCTGAATGGACAAACTCGATGTGTCCATTACAGTTTTTTTCTATCTTTGCTTTTTGAAACCTTTTTGTAAAAAAGTACGGATAATGTCATAAATATGCAATTATCAAGTTTACAATTACTTATGATGAAAAGAAAAAATAATATATATAATGAATCTCAGATGGAACTATCTGCCCCCGACCCAGGAACAGAAAGAGGAAGCCAGTAGATTATCGAAGGCTATCGGGATCAGCCCCATACTCTGCAAGTTACTGATAAAAAGAGGGTTGAAAAGCAAAGATGACATCGACCGGTTCTTCAATCCACGTCTCAACGAGTTACATGACCCGTTGTTGATGGATGATATGGATAAGGCGGTTGCCAGGATTAACAGCGCCATAGAACGTGGTGAACGAATAATGGTCTATGGTGATTACGACGTTGACGGAACCACGGCTGTTGCTGTGGTTTATAACTTCTTAAAGAGTACCTACAAATACTCGAATGTCAGTTATTACATTCCGGACAGATATAACGAAGGGTACGGAGTGTCATACAAGGGCGTGGACACCGCCTATGAGACGGGCGTAAAACTTATTATTGTACTGGATTGCGGCATAAAAGCCATTCAGGAAATTGCTTATGCCAAGGAAAAAGGTATTGACTTCATTGTTTGCGACCATCATGTCCCGGACGATGAACTTCCACCTGCCGTAGCTATTCTCAATGCAAAACGCTTTGATTCTAACTATCCTTTCAAACATCTTTCGGGATGCGGAGTAGGTTTCAAACTGATGCAGGCTTTTGCATTGGATAACGGTAAGGATTTCCATGATCTGATGCCGTATCTGGATCTGGTTGCCGTGAGCACAGCGTCGGACATTGTCCCCATTATGGGAGAGAACAGGGTACTTACATACTACGGACTTCAACAGCTTAACAGCAATCCAAGCATTGGATTAAAAGCCATCATGCAGGTATGCAGACTAGAAGACAAATCCATAACTGTAAATGATATAGTTTTCAAGATTGGACCACGTCTGAATGCCGCTGGCAGAATGAGTAGCGGAATGAAGGCCGTTGAACTTCTTGTAGAGCAGGACTACTCACGTGCTTTGGAGTTGGCGAACCGAATTGACCAGGAAAACGACGACCGTAAAAGGGACGATAAGGAGATGACCGAAGAGGCTAATGAGATTGTTAATAATTTAAACGACAAAGAAGACAAGCACTCCATTGTAATCTATAATGAGAATTGGAAACGCGGAGTAATCGGCATTGTTGCATCACGACTCACAGAGGTTTATTACCGTCCGGCAGTGGTTCTCACCAGAACAGGAGATATGGCTACAGGTTCGGCACGCTCAGTGTCCGGTTTTGATGTCTATAAGGCTATTGAGCAATGCAAAGACCTATTAGAGAACTTCGGAGGTCATACTTATGCTGCAGGTCTCACCCTCAGAGTAGAGAAAGTGCCCGAATTCAAACGTCGTTTTGAAGAGTTCGTTTCAGACAATATAACGCCAACACAGATTGAGGCGGCCATTGATATTGACGCAGAGATTGATTTCAAGGAGATTAACTCAAAGTTTTTCGAAGATCTGCGCAAGTTCCAACCTTTCGGTCCGGATAACCATAAACCCGTATTCTGTACCCGTGGGGTATATGACTACGGAACAAGCAAGGTAGTGGGTCGTGGCCATGAACATATCAAATTGGAACTTATTGACAGCAAAAGCGGACACCCCCTTAACGGTATCGCATTCGGTCAGAGTGAGTACTTGACATATATAAAGACCAAACACTCGTTTGACATCTGCTATACTATAGAGGAAAACAACTTCAAGCAAGGCGAGGCTTTACTTCAGATTGAAAGCATAAGACCGAACTCCGGTCCATTCTAACATTCTTTCGGAAATGACCTATAGTGAGATTCTCAAGACTTACTGGGGCTACGACGATTTTCGCGGCGTTCAGAAAGATATCATAGAGAGTATAGGTGCAGGTAGAGATACATTGGGACTGATGCCGACCGGTGGAGGTAAGAGCATCACATTTCAGGTTCCGGTGATGTTAATGGAAGGTGTCTGTTTAGTCATTACTCCATTGATTGCATTGATGAAGGATCAGGTCAGGAACCTTTCCGAACGTGGAATAAAGGCGGTAGCTATACATACGGGCATGAAGCGCGAAGAGATTATAACCGCCATGGAGAATTGCATATACGGAGGCTATAAATTTCTGTATGTATCCCCTGAGAGGTTGACTTCCGAACTGTTTCTGACCAAACTTAAGCACATAAAGGTCTCTCTGATAACTGTCGATGAGTCTCACTGTATTTCTCAATGGGGATATGACTTCCGTCCTTCTTACCTAAAGATAGTCGATATAAGAAAAACCCTGCCTGATGTGCCTGTGCTTGCATTGACTGCAACTGCGACTCTTAGAGTAGTGGATGACATACAAGACAAGCTACATTTCAAGGAAAAGAATGCGATTCGCATGAGTTTTGCCCGTGAGAACCTTTCCTATGTAGTCAGAAAGACCGAAAACAAGCAGGAAGAGATTAAACGTATTTTGGATGGAGTACCGGGAACAAGCATAGTATATGTAAGAAACCGACGTGAGACAAAAGAGATAGCAGACTATCTGAATTCCTTAGGCATAACTGCCAATCATTATCATGCCGGAATAAATTCAGCAGAGAAAGACAGACGCCAGCATGGCTGGACTGTTGGAGAATACCGCGTTATTGTTACCACCAACGCTTTTGGAATGGGTATTGACAAGGCAGACGTAAGGACAGTTATACATTATGAGATGCCGGATTCTATAGAAGCGTATTTTCAGGAAGCAGGCAGAGTTGGCAGAGACGGCAAACGCTCTTATGCCATATTATTGCATGCACCCGGCGACAAACGTATTATCAGCAAACGTCTCAGCGATAACTTCCCGAAGGAGGAGTTCATAAGAAGCATATATGAGAAATTGGGATTTTTCCATGAAATGGCCGTTGGTGACGGACAAGGATGTACCTTCTCATTTTCTCTCGGTGAATTCTGTCAGCACTTTTCATTGCCGCTCATTCAGACAGAAAGCGCTCTGAACATTCTTACACGTTTGGGATATATTGATTATGTGGATGAAATGGACTATTCCGCCAGGCTCAAATTCACTGCCGGCAGGGACGATCTCTACAGAATGCAGGACAATGACAGCTTGACTGAACAGATTATAAGGACAATTCTCAGACTATACAGTGGCATCTTTACAAACTTTGTTTACATAGATGAGAAGCTTATATGTGCAAAAACGGGAATAAAAGAAGATACTCTATATCATAAGATGATTGACCTGCAGCAACAAGGCATTTTATCGTATAGACCTGCAACGAGAACTCCGATAATCACATGGTCACGTCCTCGTGTTGAGACAGATATGCTCTATTTCGATCCAGAAGTATACAAACTACGACAGAAAGAGTATAAAGAGCGCATTGGAGCTATGACGGACTATGTATCACGTCAAGCAGGATGTAGAAGTGAAATTCTTTTACATTACTTCGGAGAAAAGCAGACATATCCATGCGGCCAATGCGACTTATGCTTGGAAAAAGATTCTTCAGGACTTACAAAAGGTCTGTTCGAAACTATTCGAATAAATATTAAAAATATATTGCATGACAATACTGTTGAACAGAAAACAGTATATTCGCTCCCCTATGAAAAAAGAGATATCGACACCGTATTGCAACGCCTCATGTCAGAAGAAGAGATATATTGTAGAGACGGTATAATTTACATCACTAAAGAAAATCAATCATGTTAGATCTGAAACCAATAAAAGAATTCAGTCCATATAACGGAAAGAGTATTATAATAGCTGGACCATGCAGTGCTGAGACAGAGGAACAGACCCTGCAGACTGCACAAGAGTTGGTCAAAATAGGCATCCATATCTTTCGAGCCGGCATATGGAAACCGCGTACCAAACCCGGAGGTTTTGAAGGTGCAGGTTCTCGAGGGCTTCCTTGGATCACAAGAGTCAAGCGTGAGACCGGTATGTCTGTCACAACGGAAGTTGCAAATCCGCATCATGTGGAAGCGGCTCTGAAAGCTGATATCGACATTCTTTGGATTGGTGCCAGAACCGCGGCCAACCCATTTACTGTTCAGGAGATTGCCGAGAGCCTAAAAGGCACAGACACACCTGTGATGGTAAAAAACCCCATTAATCCCGACATAGAGCTATGGATTGGCGCCCTGGAGCGTCTCAATCAAGCCGGAATAAAAAGGTTGGCAGCCATACATCGGGGATTCAGCTCCTATTCGGAAAGCATTTACCGCAATCCCCCACAATGGCAGATTCCCATAGAGCTACGTCGAAGGATACCATCATTACCTATCATAAGCGATCCGAGTCATATGGCGGGTCGTCGTGATTTGATCTCTTCGCTTTCACAAACGGCATTGAATATGCAGGCTGACGGCCTTATGATTGAAGTTCATCCCAATCCGGACTCAGCTCTTAGCGACTCAATCCAACAAATTACACCTCCACAACTGAAAGAGCTGCTTCAACAACTGGTAGAGTTCAAGTCTCCTGACGAGAATGAGACATTGGGCCTGAAGAGTTATCGTTCCGGTTTGGATAAATGTGACCAGAAGTTGTTGGATATTCTTAATGAGAGGTTCCAGATTGCGGCACAAATCGGCGTTTATAAAAAATCTCACCATCTGACTGTGCTGCAATCCGACAGATATAACGAAGTAACGGAGAGACTTATGGCACAGGCAGAAAAGTTAAGAATAAGTCCAGAGTGCATTCAAAACATTTTTGAAGCTATTCACTCCGAGAGTATACGCCAGCAATTGGATGCAATAACAGGCAATCAACCAAATAAAACGGACAAATGAAACGTATTAAAATTGTTATCTTATGCCTTGTCGGGTTTTTGGCAATCGCATTGACTGATGATCCTATCAGAGTAGCATGTGTGGGTGACAGCATAACATACGGTCACGGAATAAGAGACCGTGAACACGATGCCTATCCTGCAGTTCTAGGTAGTATGCTTGGAGAGAAATACGACGTGCGCAACTTCGGCATTTCCGGCCGTACGCTGATGAACAGCGGAGACTCACCCTATATGAAAGAGCAGATTTATAAGGACGCATTGGCTTTTAATCCTAATATTGTCACTATCAAGTTGGGGACCAATGACAGTAAGCCTTACAACTGGGTACATAACCAGGATTTCAAGAAAGATCTCAAGCTATTGATAAACAGTTTCAGGGAACTGCCTTCCAAACCTGAGATTTATCTATGTCTGCCGGCACCTCCAATGGGTAATGCATGGAATATCAGCGACAGTGTAGTATATAATTATATAATACCTTGTATAAAGGAGGTTGCCTCTGAGGAGAAACTGCCTGTGATAGACCTTTATTCGCCATTAAAACCGCACAAGGAGTTTTTTCCGGATACAATCCACCCTAATGAACAGGGAGCCGTATTTATAGCAAAGATTATCTACAAAGCCTTAACAGGACACGAATACAAAAATTAATATCACATTTAATGGATTCATTATTAAAAATCGAAGGTGTATCTAAAAGCTACACAGGACACAAAGCATTGGACAACGTCTCACTAGAAGTGCCTCGCGGTTCAATTTATGGTCTCTTGGGACCAAACGGAGCTGGTAAAACGACACTAATCAGAGCCATTAACCGTATCATTATGCCGGAATCTGGGCATATCTATTTGGACGGTAAAGAAATTAAATCAGAAGACATTTTCCATATCGGATATATGCCTGAAGAACGCGGACTTTACATGAAGATGAAAGTGGGTGAACAGGCGTTGCTATTCGCCCGTCTGAAAGGTCTGGACAAACAGGAAGCCACTATTAGACTTAAGAAGTGGTTTACCCGACTGTCTATTGATGACTGGTGGGATAAGAAGATAGAAGATCTCTCAAAAGGTATGGCACAAAAGATTCAATTCATAGTAACTGTTGTACATGAACCGAAGCTGCTTATATTCGATGAGCCTTTCTCAGGATTCGACCCTATAAATACAGATCTATTGAAAAAGGAGATTCTGGGACTTCGCGACCGTGGCGCTACCGTTATTTTCTCAACGCACAATATGTCTTCGGTTGAAGAGATCTGTGACGATATAACACTGATAAATAAATCCAAAAATATATTGTCCGGTTCAGTTCAGGAGATTAGAAGAAAAGCAGGAGGAAATATCTTCATGGTAACCTATGGAGGAGACTCCGAAAGTTTTCTTACTGCCTTATCCGACAAAGCAACCTGCATTGGAGATGCAGAGGGTGTCATCGGCGGTTATACTACACAAAAAATCCATGTTGCTGACTCAGAAAATATCAAGTCAGTCATCAATTCGGTTAATGAGAGTTGCAATCTACGTTCATTCCAAGAGGTTATGCCAAGTATGAACGATATATTCATCCGTGCCGTCAACGGTACACTTTAAATGTAATAATATGAACAACATAAAATTAATTGCCTCTCGCGAATATAGTGCGAGGGTAAAGAAAAGATCTTTCATAATAGCCACTTTGTTGATGCCGTTGTTCATGATAGGCATGATGGTAGCACCATCTCTTATCATGATGAGTGGAAAAACTGAAACAAAGCATATTGTCGTTATAGATGACAGTCCCGAAAAGATTGTAGGCCGTTCCTTACAGTCAAATGCCTCAATAGAATATGAGCTATTGGAGAACATTTCAAAGAGTCAGGCTTGTATTGATTATAGCGATGAAAGCAAAGCGTCTGCAATACTCTACATAGGCAGCAATATATCCAACAACCCGAATGACATCCAGCTTTTCACCAATGGTTCTTCATCAGTTTCTACAGAAGAGACTATCAAGAGTGAAATCGAACGAATCCTCTCGCACGAGAAGATGATCAGCTTCAACATAGACAATATTGAGCAGATTCTTGCCGAAGCCAATGTTAGGGTATCTTACTTCGAAACGATGAAAAACGATGGTTCCGGAGATGACGGTTCTATGGAAAAGACCTCCTCCAATGCCTCATTTATTCTGGCTCTGATGCTCGGAATGTTACTATACATGATTATCATCATATATGGTCAAATGGTTCTGGCGACAGTAATTGAAGAGAAACAAAGTCGAGTAATCGATGTTCTGATTACCTCTTGCAAGCCATTTGAAATAATGATGGGAAAGATTGTAGGTATTGTATGTGTCGCAGCAACACAATTGATTATTTGGGCAATTATTATAATTCTTGCCAGCCAGTTCCTGCTTCCGGCCATATTCTCGACTGATACGATGGGTAGTGAAATGGCAATGTTCTCATCCATACTCTCCACATTTACAAATATCGGTTACATTGCAAAATTATTCTTCCTGTTGCTGGTTTATATAGTAGGTGGTTTCCTGTTGTACGCTTCATTGTTTGCAGCAGCCGGCTCATCAGTAGATTCTGCTCAAGATGCCACCCAGTTCTCAACCCTAATAATGATGCCTATCATTTTGTCAATCTTGATTATGATGCAGGTTTTCAATGATCCAAACTCATCATTGATGTTCTGGTTTTCAATAATACCTTTTACATCTCCGGTTGTAATGATGGCTCGAATACCTTTCGATGTACCTACTTGGGAAATCATCCTGTCTGCTGTGATACTCTACATAACATTTATCGGAATGACATGGGTTGCAGCCAAGATCTACAGAATAGGTATAATGACTCACGGCAAGAAGCCGTCCTGGAAAGAACTTGGTCAATGGATAACACAGAAATAACCGCTATATAATTTTCGAATCGGGGATGATAGACTTAAAAATCTTTCATCCCTGTTCTTTTATTCATATAGGCCTATTATGACTTTCTAAATATCAAATCCTGAATCAATAAACATTATCAATTTATTTTGTCTCAAATAAATATTGATACTAAAAAAAGATGGTATCTTTGTGACGTCTTGTTCTGCAACCTCTCTTCCTAGAGGACGGATTAAAAGGGAATCGGGTGAAAATCCTGAACAGTCCCGCTGCTGTAAGCCTCAAAACAAGACGTTTGCTCAATCTTTGCCACTGCCAGAAAAATGGTGGGAAGGCCTGCAAACGGATGAGGTAAGTCAGAAGACCTGCAAGACGAGTTACTTTTGAGCCTAACAATTCTCGAGGAAAGAATTTCGGGTGACCCGTCCGCTTCGTGACTTATATAAGACGGAAATTCCCCTAATAACGTACTGATAATTGACTGCTCGTGGAAGTAACGTAAGACTGCGAGTGACGGTTTTTATGTTTAATAGTTAATTATCAAAATGATGAAAAAGTTTTTTTCAATGATGACCATTGCAGCTGCTTGCATGGTATTGTTTTCTTGTGATGAGACAGATGATGCTCAACAATTCACTCTGTCGGCAAACAGTTTATTAAGTGGAGCCAAAGACTCGTGCTATCTTAGCACTGACAAGACCAACTTGGAAGGTTATTATTACCGTGATGACATCTCCCTCCCACCGTTTGAAATGTCTCATTCTTTCTCCGATTACGGATTCGGATATGGATTCACATACTGCAATCTCAAAAATGATTCGACACCCGGATATATGAATGTCTCAGCATATACCGCAAAAGGGAAGTACGGAGATTCATACTTCACTGTCTGTTCAGGAGGCGAAGCATATGGTATACCCACAGAGATTTCTTTCACCGGAAACAAGAGTTACAACGCTAAAGGTATGTTTGTTACAAACAGTACATATGCCTATCTAGCCTTGAAGAATCACGACGACGGACACGGCGAATATGCTTTTGTTAAGCAATGGACTTCAGATGATTGGTTTCTGCTTACTATTACAGGTATAGGTGAGGCAAACGATACTACAGGTGTGGTCACATTCAAATTGGCTGATGGCCTGAACATTGTAAATGACTGGGAATATGTTGACCTGACCAAATTGGGAAGAGTATCGAAAATTACATTCTCACTCAGTTCCACTGATAACGGTCAGTTCGGTATGAACACTCCTTCATACTTTGCAATGGATGCATTAACGGTTACCGAATGACAAAACGAAGATTCTATATTAAGTGCATAACGGCAATTTGCTGCATAGGTTCCTCTTCCGGAGCCTATGCACAAGTTGCTTCTGACACCATCACCGAAAGACAGGTGGCGGAAGTTACTATTATGGAATCAAGTAAAGCGAATAACACCCTTGCCGTTTCATCGACTAAACAGATGGATTACAGCCAAATGGAGTCGGCCAATGTCATGCAACTCTCAGACGCGTTGAAATTTTTCAGCGGAGTTGCTGTAAAGGACTATGGTGGTATTGGAGGACTAAAAACGATATCTATTCGGGGATTGGGAGCCTGCCATACGGCAGTGGCTTACGACGGAGTGGTACAGACAGATATGCAGACAGGTCAAATCGACTTGGGACGAATGTCATCACTTCAGATAGGATCCATCAAATTGGTAGACGGAATAGACAATGATATTCTGCAACCGGCAGTTTTGTCGGCATCCGCTACTACCCTCAACGTTGAGAGCAAAAAGCCGGTTCTTTTAGACGGACATGGGCATCAGTTGATTACCGATATCAAATTCGGCAGTTTCAATACCACATTGACATCTGTTTCGATGGTAGAAAAAATCAGTAATAAGGTAATGACATCAGTATCGGCAGAATGGCTTTCTACTGATGGAAACTATCCTTACGTACAGAACAACGGGACTCTCACAAAAACTCTGAACCGTGACAATTCCGATGTAGAACGAATTAAAACGGAAGTATCGCTGATAGCAGACCTAAGCCAATACTCACACCTTTCGGTTAAAGGCTATATGTTTAAATCTGAGCAAGGGCTTCCATCCAATATTCTATATAATCAAAATGCCGCAAATGAAAGGATATGGAACAGGGATGCTTTCGTACAGGCTTCCTTGAGAAGGAGCATCGGAGATCGATGGAGCACTCTGAGCAATCTCAAATACAGTAACAGCAGCGACAGATATAAGAACAGCGCTGTCAATAACACCTACGGAGTAACGGACAATAGATATACGAAACAGGAACTTTACGGATCAGTCGCTGCGATGTATGGAATCGGAGCTCATCTCTCAGCTTCATTTGCTGAGGATATTCGTCTGTCGGCATTAACTGGCAATGGTGCGAACCAGGTATCACCTAAACGGATGACTCTGAATGGCGCATTGTCACTGAAATATGTAACCGAGCAGACTGTTCTTACGGCCCGTTTGAACCATATTTACTCACACGAGACAACAAAATTCAGAGAAGCAGCCGATGACTACAACCATTTATCTCCCACAGTAGGTGTCAATGTCAGACTGACTCCCGATGACGGGTTGCATTGGCGCTCGTCGGCTAAAAGCACATACAGGCTTCCTACATTCAATGACCTTTATTTCGAACAGGTGGGACGTCGTGACTTGAGGCCTGAAAAGGCTGAACTCTACTCCATGGGACTGATTTGGGATTCAAATGAAAGCAATACATGGAGTGGGAATAGCCGAATAACATTATTCGCAGACTTTTTCCTGAACAATATTACCGACAAGATTGTAGCGGTTCCGGGTAAGAGTACCGCAGTCTGGATGATGCGCAATATCGGCACTGTTATTACTAAAGGAGTGGAAACAGGTATCGACATCTCTTCACAGGTAGGCAATACCAAGAGCGGCATCACCGGTTCATTTACCTATAATAGGGCTATGGACAAGACAGAGGCTGGCGGTACTACATATAATCACCAGATTCCATACACCCCACGTACCTCGGGCTCATGCATACTATATATCTCTACCGAATATCTGAACTTCAGCTACAATATGTTCTTCAGCGGAGAATATTACAGCAATAGTTACAATGGTCCTGAGTATAGGATGCCGGCTTACAGTGAACACGGATGTTCATTTTGGCAGAATTTCGAAATGGGAAATACAAGCATTCAAGTTAAAGGAGAGGTAATAAATCTCTTTGACAACAGATATGAGATAGTACGTAACTACCCCATGCCGGGAGTACAATATAGAATCGGAATGACGATAAATTTGTAAGAAAGAGAGTAGAGATGAAGATTCAAAAGTTACTGTTTTGTCTGATGGCTTTTATCATCGCTTCTTGCGATGAAAAGCCTGTGCTGATTACGCCCTCCGAGACCGGCAATGGGAACGACGGTTTGTTTATACTTTGCGAAGGTCTTTTCAATCAGAATAACAGCACATTGGCTTATTACCAGGATGGCAAGCTCGAATCCGACATATTTTTCATTGCCAACAATCGCAAATTGGGTGACACTGCCAATGACATGTTGCTCTATGGAGGCAAATTATATATAGCTGTATCGGTATCAAGTAATATTGAGATACTTGATGCGGGTAGCTGTAGGTCTCTGGCTGTCATAGATATGAAAAATGGAGATAAGTCACGGGAACCTCGGTGTCTGACGGCATGGAAGGAGCATGTTTATGTCTGCAACTACGACGGTACGGTCTCAAGAATTGATACCACAACTCTGGAAATAGACGGTGAAGTACGTGTAGGACGCAACCCGGATGGGATATCTTGCGCTTCAGGAAAACTCTATGTCTCAAACTCGGGAGGATTGGACTTTTCCAACCCTGACAGTACGGTATCCGTTATCGATATTGCCACATTTAAAGAGATAAAGAAGATACCCGTGAGGGCTAATCCCGGACGAATATGTTCTGACGGCAAAGGTTGTGTATTTGTGGTTACGCGTGGCATTTTCGACTACAATAAGATGGACTATGATACTCGTCTGCATAGAATAGATACGGATTTCGATGAGGTGACGGTAACCTACGACATCCCTGTGTTCGATATGGCTATCGACGGCGAATACTTATACCTTTACGGATACGAAAACAGTTCCATTAAGGTAATGGATGTAGTGACCGGTACCATATTCAACGATAATTTCATCTGCGACGGTACCAAAATAAACAAGGCATACAGCATAGACGTGAACCCCTCAAACGGCCAGGTATATATCTGCGATGCCAACGACTATGTTACTCCAGGTACACTCTACTGCTTTGACCCTTACGGATATTTGAAATATACGGTTTCGGGTGTAGGAATCAATCCTAACGGCATTCAATTCGGTTTTTTGAAATCCCAAAACAATAATCCAGGCACGCCGGAAACAACGTCAACGATAAGTAAAGTACTTGAATACTGTCCAGCCCCGGGACAATTCGTAAACCTGATTCCGAAATATGAAACGGGAGACGATGCCGCATCTATGGCTGAGAAGTGTCTTTCATCTCTGATTAAGGGTTATGCGGTCACTTTGGGAGGTTTCGGCGGTTACATCACGGTCGGTTTCAATACTCCTGTAAAGAACATAGATGGAGAATTCGACTTTGAGATAGATGGCAACAGTTTCTCGGGCAATGCTGAGCCGGGCATAGTAGAGGTATCCGTTGATGCCAACAAAAACGGTCTGGCAGATGACTCTTGGTATGAGATAGCCGGTTCAGAACATCTCTCAGAAAGAGTTACGAAAGATTACTGTATAACTTATCTGAAGCCATCCGTGCAAACTGATGACGTAAGTTGGACTGACAACAAGGGTAATGAGGGTAAAATAAATAGAGTGGACAATTTCCATTCCCAGCCGTATTGGCCGATATGGAATACGGATAGTAGTATCACCCTTACCGGCACTCTGCTGGAAGACCGCATATCCTATATCAACGGAAAATGGTTATCGGAATCATTGGAATGGGGGTATGCGGACAACTCTCCAAATGGAAGTGACGGTTCAAAATTCAAGATTGAATGGGCGGTACGAACGGATGGCACACCGACCGGTCTTGAACAGATTGACTTCATAAGAATATCCACAGCAGTCAATAATAGTGCCCCCTTGATAGGAGAGCTCTCGACAGAGATAAGCAAGATCATCAATCTACATCCGGATAACAAATAAACAGATGAAAAAAGTACTTATATCATCAATCCTTTTCATATTGATATCTTGCGGCGGTTCATGGCAAAATACCTGCCAGGAAAGCATTATGAAAAATAGCGATCTTATTTGTTTGTCCGAGGTATCAGAAGGATATAGAGTACAGGTTAAAAATCCATGGAGAAATGATGTTATGCTTCAGTCATACCTTCTTTCTACAAAAGATAAAACGGATTACACATATTCTGCCCAACACAACGCTATTCACATACCGCTTAGAAAGGTTGTGGTTATGACCAATATTCATGCTAGGCTTCTATCCGAATTGGGTTTAGTGGATAACATTGCAGGTATTTGCGAGCAGCAATATATTTCGGACTCTACAATCATCAGCCGTTGTCTGGCCGGAACAATAATAGACTGTGGAAACGGAATGTACCCCAACATTGAGAAAATAATAGAACTCAAACCTGACGCAATATTGGTTTCACCTTTCGAGGAGACGGGGTACGGACAATTGGAAAAATTAGGAATACCTATTATCGAGTGTGCCGATTACATGGAAAAATCTCCCCTGGGAAGGGCTGAATGGATACGGTTATTCGGTAGGTTATTCGGCGTCGAAGAGGTTGCGGATTCTCTCTACAACAAAATCGAAAGAGAATATTTGGAGATGAAAGACATGACATCTCGAATCAAAGAAAAGAGGCCATCGGTGATGCTGGATACAAAGGGCGGTTCGGCTTGGTATGTGGCCGGAGGCAACAGCACTATCGGACAAATGATTCAAGATGCAGGCGGTGAATATGTGTTTTCTCAAAACGAAAAAAGCGGTTCAATACCGCTTTCCTTTGAGTCTGTTTTCGATAAGGCGCATGATGCCGATATATGGCTTATGAAGAATAGCTCTTCCACAATGCTTACCTACAATCTGCTTGCTGCAGACTACAAACTATACAGTGATTTCAAACCATTCAAGACTCGGCAGATATGGGTATGCGACGTAAACGATGTACCCTATTTTGAGGTAACCTCTTTTCACCCGGAAATACTCTTGAGAGATTTCATCAGTATCTTTCATCCGGGATTATCAGACTCTTACGAAACTTCATTCTATCATCGATTGGACTCGGTGCAGAACTGAAAATACCTACAATATTTTATGAATTGAAAGATAGCTCACGCATAGTCCTATCAACAGAGGATTTATACTTCAGCTCCCAAGTTGATCCGATTCTCTGCAAATAATTCAAAGATGTCTTTGAATCTGAGCCCAGAACAGAATATAAATCAATATTCAGTCCTTCGGACTTAATCAAAGAAGACAAATGCTCTACTTCTGTTTTATTCATAACAATTATTGCACATACATTCGAATCGCGCAAAACTTCAATTAGTTCTTCTCCTTTAAGGGAATCCGAAAGAGTCATAGACTTTAAATGAGCCAGTTTACAGCCGGCTTCAATAAATCCCGTTGCTTGTAACGCTGATTCCAGAATCATGACATTGTTACCGCGTTTATAGTCTTTTACCAAAAGGCCATAAGCCAACTGTCTTACTTGAGATTCATACTCATTAGCTGATACCTCAGCCCATACACCAGAGACAGGAGCTGATAACTGATTTTCACCAACAATCGACTTACCCATAAAGTTTTGATTTTCAAAATTGCCAAGTGTTACCATATCTCATCATTTTTGTATGAAGCAAAGATATAGTCAATATGGCAATGGTTAAAATAAAAGGGATAATCAACAAATTGAAGGGATTTATTCCAAAATGGAGGGTAAAAATCGATATATGATGGTAAAAAATATATCAAAAGTCTTTCGCCCCATATTGAAAGGGATGAAATTGTGTGTATATTTGCAGTAATCATTAACCTAACAAAGATATGAAAAGTTTACCGGATTCTTACTACAGCCATAACATTATGGTATGTTATATGGCCATCATGCCCATCTACACTCTGTTCTTCATAATAGGTCTGAAGCCTTTCCAGATAGAAGCGTTATTCCATATCAGTTCTATCGGCCCGCTTGCTTTTAGGGCGTCCATAATGATGGCTATCGAATTCGTCATTATTCTGATAAGCAGAATATGCATGTTAATTCTAAAAGACAAACTTAAACTTACCTATTCTCAGTATTATTTTTGGGAGGTTGTGGAGTATGTGGTAATAGTAATGTTCTGGTCACTATTCGTATGGTTGATATCTAATAGGGTTGACCCCTATTTCTCAATAGTCCCCACTCTGTTTATTTTCTCATTCTCAATACTGATTTTCCCATATATTGTATTCTATCTGATGGCGGAAAATAATGCCAAGGATGTGAGATTGGCAGAGGCGACGGAATTGTTGGACAAATACTCTTCCGGTCAGATAGGCACAGAAAAAAGCCCTGTACACTTCATGGATGACAAAGGCCATCTTAAACTATTGGTTACCGCAAATGCGATATTATATGTAGAGGCAGCTGACAACTACGTAAATATCCATTACATAAACAATGGGAAAATGGTTCGCTACAGTCTGAGGAATACAATGAAAGGCATTGAGAATGTCTGTTTAGAGAATTGTTTGGTGCGCTGTCACAGATCTTATTTCATAAATCTGCAAAGAGTCAGAATACTTAAACGTGAAAAGGACGGACTATATGCAGAATTGGAATATGAAGGAGCGCCACATATACCTGTTTCAAAAACCTGTGCGGATCAGGTAATAAAGAGATTCTCCGCTTTCAACGGTTAGACTTTGAACGGTCGATTCGTTTAATTACTCTTCGTTTTACACCCCTTAGGAACTCCCTACCGGGCATTTTATCGGACCTATAAAGTCTGACATAGATTAAAAGTGCCAACATGAAATATACTGCCGAATGAATCCATAGTGCAGTGTATTCTCTCTTGATATCGTATAGAGACGCACCCATATTGGTCAGTTTCACAAAGCCATTGATTCCGAAAGTCGATGGAAATAGATACGAGAGGTATTTCCAGAAAGCCGGAATATTCGACGAAGGCCATGAGATACCGGAGATAAACAATAATGGAACTGAAACGAAAACAAATAGCAGAAAACAGGATTCCCTATCTTTTACAAAGAAGGATATAGATATCGCAAAGAAGATGCAAGAGAGCAACAATGGCACCATAAAAAGAATCAGGTCTCTCGGGTTCCATAGTTGTATCATATTGAAAAATTTCGGAACGATACAAAGTACATAAGTTGCAATAGCAACATAAATTAGCAGATAGGCCAACCCTTTTCCTGCAAGGACATCCATTGGATTACCATATTCCGCGCCCAAATGCAACGCTCCTTTCCGACGCCGTTCTCTTTCGGTGCCTGCGAGCATAGATACACCTAATACCAGCGTCTGCTGAATTACCAAGACCAAGACCGCAGGAATAATAAATGTGGCGAATCCGTTTTGAGGATTAAACAAAGGGGTGTAAACATATTCAATAGGTTGTGCCATAACCTCTTTTTCTCTGTCGGACAAGCCGGACAGTTTCACAGCCTTTATATCCTTGTTCATCTCCAAAGATACCTCTGTGCAGCTACTGAGAAGAGACTTATAGTATAGTAGCCCACTCATATCGCTAAACAGGTTGACAGTAGTCTGTCTGCCTTCAACTAAGTCCTTTGAGAAATTGGAAGGAATATGGATTATCCCATAAGCCTTGTGGGAACGTATCATTTCTCGAGCCTCTTCGATATCATTACAATACGACACTATCCGGATATCGGAAGTAGCATCACTCTTTCTGAGAAACTCTCTGCTATCAGCTGACCTGCATTCATCAACTACAACTACCGGCACTTCTCTGACAACTTCGTTACTGTACAAATAGGCATACAGTAGCGGATACAACAACGGAACCACAAAAAAGAACACTAACACTCCATGGTCAGTGAATATCTTTGCCAATTCCTTTCCGCAAACGGTTAATATATTTTTGAGCCAATTCATAGTTTCGGTAATTACGGAATATAATGATACTTTCTCATAGCACTTTTAAGCATCCACATATTCAACAGCGGCATCAGTATAAATGCCAGAAGAGCCAAATAAAAAGGAGTCGAATAGTGCATAGGCAGTCCGTTCAAAGCCTGATCCACATATATAAGAAAATAGTGTCTCAGTGGGAACAGATACGATAAAGCTTTTAAGGCAGGCGGCATTGCCATGACCGGAAATGAGAATCCGCTTATCGGAAACGAAAGTACGCCCCATAGGGTAGCCAGACTTAATGCCCATCTCAAAGAGGGTATTACCGCACATAAGAACAGAGCGAATCCCTGAGATGCCAGTACTAACATTAATCCCGCCAGAAGCATCGTCCATATTCCAGAATGAAGCGGAAAGTCGAGATATCCATATAAGAGTATCTGACAGAATATTATCATCACAATAAATACGATTGTCTGCGGTAAGAGTTTACCTATGACTCCGATATATACATTGTCCCCTGCCATATTCATCCATTCGTTGCCTGTACCCTCTTTCAACTCTGAATGAACTGAAAAGATGGTCACTAACATGATGATAAGAACAAGAATTGCCGGCAGCAGAGTGTTGCAGAGATAGATGGAGTAGTTCAGCCAAGGATTGCCTACTGCTCTCATATCCATCTGTATCGGTTGTAGAAAGCCCATCGCTTGGTCAAGAGTATAGCCCTTTGCCAAAAGTGTCTCCCTACCGACTGCGCCTGAAGCATATTCCGACATCATTTTCATGTCTCTGTACAATAGGGAACCGGGAATCAGATAAGCGGCGTTGGTGTAAAAAGAGACTTTAGGCTGCTCACTTCTCAAAGCCTTCTCGGTAGTCCCGTTAGGTATGTAGTAAAACGCATATATCTCACCGCTTTGCATAGCTTCTCTGGCCTCAGAAAATGAGGAGTATTGTCTCACTATTTCAGTCTGCTGGAATGCATCCAGATTTCGTATAACCTGTCTTGTAGTTGAGGTGTTATCCTCGTCGACTACACCTGCAGGCAAACTCTGAGGCAGTCCTTCATGCATTAAGGAGGTAAAGAATATACTGCAAAACAAAGGTGCACAGAACATGGTAAGAAGATACAGCGGGCGAGATGTTATTCGCCTAATCTCACGCTGCATCAAATCAACTATTCTATGCATATTGGTACCCATCATCACTTATCTAATATAACCGACATACCAGGACGCAGATTCTCCACCGGACTCATAGGAACAGCACGGACTTCAAATGTTTTAAGATCGTATTGTCCGTTGGCTTTTGTGGCCTTCCATGCAGCATATGAGCCTAAATCCTTAATATAAGTAACTGTCAATTCAATATCTTTATCAAGAGCAGGCACATAACCTTTGATATGTGTTCCTACTGACAGTTTTTGCAATAAATCCTCACGTACATTGAAGGAGGTCCACATATCACTCATCACTGCAATATTCATTATGGGAGCACCCGTGCCTACCAGCTCTCCTACCATTGGGAATATTTCACTTACCTCACCTGCAGTAGTTGCAATCAGTACAGTCTCGTTAATGTACGAGTTAACCTCGGCGACAACACCCTCTGCCTGACGTACCTGAGCAGCTGCCATCTCCTTGGTTTCTTTCTCGGCACCGTTCTTTGCCATGTTATATTGTGAAAGAGCAGCCCTCTCCGTTGCCACGGCGGCGTCATATTGAGCTTTTGCTTCATCTCGTTTCTGTTCGGTCACCACACCTTCCTTAAAGAGATTCTCCATTCGTTTATATGATTTCTCCATTATATCAAGTCCGGACTTGGACTTTTGCCATATTTCATATGCACCCTGGATCTCTTCTTCGCGTGCTCCCTTCATAGCCTTTTCATTTTGAGCGGTAGCAGCAGTACGGACAGCCTCAGCCTGAGACAATTTTGCCTCAATGTCAGGTGCTTCCAACAATGCCAGAGTATCACCTGAATTTACTTTCTGACCCTCTTTGACTCTTATCTCACGAATTCGACCTGGAACCTTACTGGAAATTCTATACTCACTTACTTCAGCCTGTCCCTGAATGGTTTCCGGCTTATTCTCATTGAATGTGAAGATACCAATCACGCACACTATCGCAATAATGCATGCTAATGCCACAAGCGACAGCACAATGTTGTTTTTCTGAGAATTATTGTCCATGATTATTATATTATTTGTTATTATTCAACTGACCGGTAGCCTGACGCAGATAGACATTTGCCATTATGCGTTCTATCTTAGCATCTATCTCCTCTGAATGAGCTTGCAACCATGCGGTATGGGCAGCTAACACATCGATAGAAGATGTAACACCCTCCTGAAAACCCAGTTTAGCCATCCTCAGATTCTCTTCCGCATTTTCCATAAGCACGGTAGACATCGTTAAACGGGAGTTGGCTTCACTTATCTGACGCTCATACTGCTCTACCTGAAGAGAGACTTTACCCTTCGCATCGTCCAACTGATATTGTGATATCAATGCATCGGATTTGGCTTTACGAACCTTGTTCATTCCCTCTCCGAAATGAAATAACGGAATCTTTGCAACAACTCCAATATTCCACATATCACCTGCCTTATTGCTAAGTCCATTGTTTAAAGAAGGATTGGTAATCATATAATTGCCCATCACAGCAATCGTAGGGAGGAAATCCGAACGGACAATATTGACCTTCTGATTATACATATGGGTAGCCAAAGTGAGACTCTTCAATTCGGAACGTTTCTCTTCCAGATTTTCCGGATCATAAATCACGGTGTCCGGCTGAAGAACAAGATCTTCGTTAAGTTCATCCTTTAACACAATGTCGCTATGCAAATCCAGGCCACAAAGCTGACATAGCAACATCTTCGACAAAATCAAACCGTTTTGGGCTTTCAAAAGAGTCATCTCCGCCTCATTAAGTTTGAGGCTTACCGAAAGTTTGTCTGATGTTGTGGCCACTCCCTGCTCTCTCATCTTATCCACATCCGAGTCAAGTTTTCTAAGCAACTCCACATATTTCTCAGTGAGTTTCAACTTATTTGAAATAGAGACAATCTGCCAATAGGCCTCATCGGCAGTTACCAGTATCTTCTGGTTTTCACCTTCCATCTGTGTCTCCGCAAGTTCCTTGGCATAAGCTGCCACCTTGTTGTACGCACGGATTTTTCCACCGGCATATAGAGGCTCTTCTACAGTTACCATACCTACATAAATATTTTGAATATCAAGCTGGAATTCATCGGAGATGTTTTTTCCGATAGCATTAAGGGGGGCCTCAATATCTGTTCCGTTCAGAACACCTAACATATATTGTAATGTATTGTCAGTAGCATACAAAGCCCTAAAGTTGGGATCAAGCATCAGTTTACCAATAAATGCATTCAAGTCATTTGTTAAAGTAGTTCCTATACCAGATAAGGCAGCAGACTGCTCTGTGCTGATCAAAGAGAGATTATTACTGTTTCTCAGATACATTCCGGTGGCCGAAATCTTAGGAAGGTAATTAGCAAAAGCAGCCTTCTTGTCATACTCGGCTCCTCTCACCTTCTCTTCAGCAATCTTCGACTGACTGTTGTTTTCGAGAGCCATGGAACGGCAATCCTGAAGAGAAAGGACTGTCTGAGCATAAGCTGACTGCGTCAGAATCGTAAACATCACAATCGATGCGAACTTAATAATCGAAAGATTTGTTTTCATATCTTGTACTGTTATTTTCGGCGCAAAATTAATAATACCATTATATCAGATGGTAATTAAGACAGACACAAATTGTATCTATTGGTCGAATATTTAACAAAAAAAACATCTATCAGCTCATTTTTAGAGTATATTTGTCGAAAATTACTCAAAATGGATACACCTTATGAGATTGAAGTGACTCCTTCGAAACTTCGCGAGATGATAGGAGAGAGTGCAAGCACCATAGTATTTGGTGATGATCTATTAATATCGAGAGGGCTTGGCTATTCCAATATTAAACAATTAAAATACCCTTTCAAAATCAACAGCTATTTTGCTGCCTACTGTTTTGACGGTGAAATAGAGTGCTCCGTTAATCTGACAAAATACAAACTGACAAAAGGTATGTTGCTTCTTGTTTTGCCGGGCAATATAGTTAGAATTACAGACAGCAGCCCCAGCGAACTGGCATACTCTTCCAGATTCACTTTTATCAATGTAGCTTCTAGCTTTCTGTCAAATGTTGGACTCGATATAAGTAAACTGCTTCTCGAAGCTCTTACCGTTTTAAAAGAACCATGCATTATGCTATGCGAAGAAGAAACTTTGTTATTGGAAAAGTACGTAAATCTGATAACCGACATCATAAATGCCGATACAAGATACAGCAGAGAGAGTATAAGCAGCCTTATCTCTTCGGTCTTCTATCTGTTCGCCGGTTTCATGTATAAATCCAAACTGAAAGATGAACAAAAACAGCTCATTCACTCCAATAGGCATAAAGCCATGTTTGAACAGTTTCTGCAGTTAGTTGGCGAGAACCATACTAATGAACGGCTGGTTGGCTTTTATGCAGACAAACTGTGCGTAACTCCAAAATACCTTTCACGAATAATAAAAGAGGTAAGCGGAAAGACGGCACCCGAATGGATTGATGAATTTGTTATACTGACTGCCAAACATCTACTGAAGCATTCCAGCCTCTCAATAAAAGAGATTGCCATAAAGCTCAACTTTCAGAGCCAATCATTCTTTTTCCGCTTCTTCAAGAGAATCACCGGAATTACACCTACGCAATACCGCATTGAATAGATAGACACAGACATTGAGAAGATACTACAGGATTTTCGTTTAATGATTTGATATCCTAGAAATTTGGGAACAGTTTCCAATTTACACTATCTTTACAGAATTAACCAATCATCGGTATCATTATGCAACTTTCCAAAGTTATTGCATTCTGTATTTCAGCAATCTTTATTCAAATGGCGCCCATGTCCGTCTTGGCAAAAGCGGATAAATCGGCACGTCAAGAGATACTCTTGGAAGAGGGTTGGCTATTTCAGCGAGGAGAAGTCCAAGGAGCTGAATCACTGCTATTCGATGATTCAAGCTGGACACCGGTGACAATACCTCACGATTGGGCTATCTATGGACCCTTCGGCAGTAGCAATGATGCTCAATTTGTTGCCATATCCCAAAACGGAGAGAATAACGCTACGTATAAGAACGGCCGCACCGGAGGCCTTCCTTATACCGGAATAGGCTGGTACAGACTGAAGTTTGATATTCCCAAATACGATACCGACAAGTCTGTTGTACTATTGTTCGACGGAGCCATGAGTGAAGCCAATGTCTTTGTTAACGGTCAAAAAGCATGCTATTGGCCATACGGATACAACTCGTTTTTCTGCGATGTTACAGCATTAGTGAATACCGACGGAAAGAATAACGTACTCGCCGTCCGTTTGGAAAATCAGCCGGAATCGTCGCGATGGTATCCGGGAGCCGGTTTGTATCGCAATGTACACCTTATTATAACCAATCGTTGTCATATACCTGTCTGGGGTACGCAGTTACAAACCACCATGGACGGAGATAATGCAAATATCACATTCAATATAAATTGTGATAACATGACCCGACACAAAACAGCATTCATAACAAGAATCATGGATGCTGACGGTAAACAAGTATGTTGGAGCGCAGATAGCAGAATAGACATTTCAGGGATAGTAAGTCAACAATTGGAAATAAAAAATCCTATCCTATGGAGCCCAGAGAATCCCTATCTGTACAAAGCCGTAACGGAAATAGTTGAAGAGGGGAAGATTTTGGATAGTTATACTACAGCATTTGGAGTCCGAACCACCAGATTGGATGAAACAGGATTTTATCTAAACGGGAAACTGAGGAAATTCAAAGGCGTATGCTTGCATCATGACCTTGGGCCATTAGGTTCTGCAGTCAATCGCTCAGCCATACGCCATCAGATAACCATGTTAAAAGAGATGGGATGCGATGCCATTCGTACATCGCATAATATGCCGGCGCCTGACTTGGTTGAGCTCTGCGATGAGATGGGTATCATGCTTATGATTGAACCTTTCGATGAATGGGATGTTCAGAAGTGCCGTAACGGATATCATCGCTTCTTCAATGATTGGGCAGAAAAAGATATGCGTAACATGCTGCGTAATTACCGCAACCATGCCAGTGTAGTCATGTGGAGTATTGGCAACGAAGTACCTACTCAGGGCAGTCCCAACGGAGCAAAGGTGGCACGTTTCCTACAGGATATATGTCATCAGGAAGATCCTACAAGACCTGTAACATGTGGAATGGATCGTGTTGGAGAGACACTACGTAACGGTTTTGCAGCAGTACTTGACGTACCGGGATTGAATTACCGTGTCAATTTGTATCAAGAGGCACACAAGACCCTGCCCCATAAGATAGTTTTGGGTAGCGAAACTGCATCAACAATCAGTTCTCGCGGCATATATAAATTCCCTGTTCTGGAAAAGAAAGGTGCTATGTACGAAGACCAACAATGCTCCTCTTACGATGTTGAGGCTTGCTCTTGGTCCAATATTCCAGATCTGGATTTTTCCATGATGGATGATTATGACTGGACCATTGGGCAATTCGTCTGGACAGGTTTCGACTACCTGGGAGAACCCACTCCGTATGACAGTCAGTGGCCAAACCACAGCTCAATGTTTGGAATCATCGATTTGGCATCCATGCCAAAAGACCGTTATTATCTATATCGCAGTGTTTGGAGGCCTGGCGAGACCACCATTCACATACTACCGCATTGGAATTGGGATGGACGTGAAGGAGAAATCACACCCATATTCGTATATACTAACTACCCTTCAGCAGAATTGTTTGTCAACGGGAACAGCTACGGTCGTCAAACAAAAAACGACAGTTCTCTAAAAAACCGCTATCGTCTGATGTGGAACGATGTAAAATACGAGCCCGGAAAAGTAATAGTAAAAGTATTCGATAAAGATGGTAACATTGCCGGAACTGATTCAATATGCACGGCCGGGGCTCCGGACCATATAGAACTGATAGCCGACAGAACAACACTTGAATCCAATGGCAAAGACCTTTCCTATATAAACGTTCGTATTGTAGATAAAGAGGGAAATCTTTGCCCAAATGAGAACGGTCTGATACGTTTTTCAGTAGAAGGGAATGCAACATTCCGAGCCTCAGCCAACGGGGACCCTACCTGCTTGGATTCTTTTCAGGAACCGCAGATGCATCTCTTTAACGGTCAGCTGACAGCAATAGTCCAATCGTCGAAGAAAGCTGGCAAGGCCTCTTTTACGGCTTATGCCGATGGTCTGCCTAATTCACGACTTAAAATAAATATTAAGTAATAAAGCCTTTTTATGTCACGTTCAAAAACAATATCCCTCATACTTGTCATAGCGATTGTTCTGTTAGTAATAGTCAATCTGACTTTCGGTTCGGTAAAGATTCCGTTCAACGAAGTATTCGGTATTCTCAGCGGAAATGAGCCTTCAAAAGACAGTTGGAGAATTATCGTGATTGAGTCACGTCTTCCACAATCTTTGACCGCACTGCTCTGCGGTATGGCATTGGCCGTATCAGGACTTATACTTCAGACGGCTTTCCGTAATCCACTTGCAGGTCCTGATATCCTTGGAGTAAATAGCGGAGCCGGGCTTGGAGTAGCTTTAGTGATGTTATTCTTCGGCGGCAATCTGTCTGCCGGCAGCGTCACTCTGGGTAGTTCCATATCGGTCATAATCGGCGCTTTCATTGGTGCTTTATTAATAATGGGATTAATCCTACTATTTTCCGGCAAACTGAAAAACAATATCATGTTACTTATTGCCGGTATCATGATAAGTTTCATTACATCATCAATAATTTCTCTGCTGAATTTCTTCTCCACCGCTGAAGGAGTACATTCATACACCATGTGGGGAATGGGTAATTTTGGAGGGGTTACCAGGGCTCAGCTGCCTCTATTCAGTATAATAACTCTGATAGGATTGATTATTGCCGTGGTTCTTATCAAACCGCTTAACGCACTGTTATTGGGAGACTACTATGCTGAAAATCTGGGTGTCAATATCAAAAGAACCAGAACTTGGCTACTACTCTCAACAGGTCTGTTGGTAGCTGTCACCACCGCCTACTGCGGTCCTATTTCATTTCTTGGACTTGCGGTGCCGCACCTGGCCCGTCTACTTCTCAAATCTAACAATCACCGTTCATTAATGCCGGTAACCATACTTACTGGAGCCTCAATTGCCCTACTCTGTAACTTGATTAGCTCTCTGCCGGGAGACAAAGGTCTTATTCCTTTGAATGCCATCACCCCAATTGTCGGAGCTCCGGTAATCATTTATATCCTCATCAAAAACAGCCGCTCGTTTCGCTAAAAAAGGATAAAACGTTCTTCTGTCTTAAAACGGACTATTTTTTCTTTCTCTTATAACACATCTTCATAGAGCAGATGTTGCAACTGTACTGCTGATAACGCACATTCGCTCCTATTCCAATAATGCCGCTCACAGATTTGATAGGTAACATTAGGCAACTGTCTGTCAGACTTACCCCACACGGCTTATCCTCGGGAAATAGGCTGAATAGATCAGGTTGGGTGTTTAAGTGCCATCCGCAATAACCGGGACTGAAACGATTGGTGCGATTCATGCCGATTTCATCAAGTTCAGTCTGTAGCTGTAATTCCATAAAATCAGCTGTGCTTTCCACTATCTGGCTACCTATACAGTCAGCCACAAATCCCTGAAGGACATCGTCACGCCTCTCCACGCCGGCAATCCATTCATCATATCCGGCACCGACAGTAGCAACAAAAACTACATAACGTTCGGCATTTTTGAGCTGACTGCAAATAATCCTACCAGCATTGAACTCGACAGTGCGGCCGGCCGACTCAAGAGATATTGTCTGAGAATCATGATGACCGTCCAAGATGACATATTGGTAACTAGGCGAGATAAAATGGGAAGCCTCACCGAGCATGGTTTCTGTAAGACGCGCCGTATCATCATCGGCCGGCGCGTCTCCAAAACCCATATTTTCATAGATCCCGCTTCTGGAAATCGATAAATCGGTAAAAGCTAATCGTCTAAAAGGCATATTTTATCTACTCTCATTAAAAAGGAACGAACGAAACTCCTGATAATCTTTACCGAGTTCAATATTTTTCTTTGTACCTCTCATAAATGCCTGAAGTCTCTCAGGAATAACTACCGATGCGCCTGTTATCTCATCGACCTTCTCCTTGAACTTGGCAGGATGAGCCGTTTCCAAAAAGACTCCTTGTTCATCTTTCTCCAGATTTTCCTTTAAAGCCCTGTATCCACAGGTACCATGAGGATCCATCAGATAACCGGTCTTTGTATAGACCTCTCTAAGAGTTTCTCTAATCTGGCTGTCGCTATAAGTCGCTCCACTGATATGAGCCGAAATATCGCTATGAGAGCCTTTATAGAGAGCTAATATTCTCGCGAAGTTACTCGGATCTCCTACATCCATTGCATTTGCCAATGTCTGGACGGAAGGTTTCGGTGAATAAACTCCGGTTTTAAGGTAATTATAGAATATGTCATTACTATTATTGGCTGCGATAAAGCGTTTCACGGGCAGTCCCATGAACCATCCGAACAATCCCGCCGTGATATTACCGAAATTACCGCTCGGCACACATATTACCAGATTATCTGCCTTTCCCATACGCTTCATCTGAGCATAAGCATTGAAATAATAAAATGCTTGAGGTAAAAAACGAGCTACATTGATGGAATTGGCCGATGTCAGCTTCATGTGAGAATTCAATTCCTCATCCATGAACGCGTTCTTCACCAGCGCCTGGCAGTCATCAAACACTCCGTCTATTTCCACGGCGGTGACATTTTGGCCGAGAGTAGTGAACTGACACTCTTGAATAGGGCTAACCTTACCTTTCGGATACAACACATATACATGAACACCCTCAACACCTAGAAATCCGTTTGCTACTGCACTGCCCGTATCGCCAGAAGTAGCCACCAACACATTTACAAGTTGTTTCTCTCCTTTATTGAAATAGCCTAAAAGACGTGCCATAAACCGAGCTCCTACATCCTTAAAAGCCAATGTAGGACCATGGAACAATTCAAGTGAATATATATTGTCATTAACATGAACCAAAGGTGTATCAAAACTCAACGTGTCATAGACTATCTTTTTCAAGTCCTCTGCGGGAATGTCTTCACCGAAAAATGCCTGAGCTACACGGTATGACATCTCCTGAAAAGACAGATCGGTTATTTCGTTGAAAAATTCCTCTGGCAATACATTCAGTTTTTCCGGCATATACAAACCTCTATCAGGTGCAAGTCCCTTGATAACAGCCTCTCTTAGAGTAACTGAAGGGGCCTTATGATTTGTGCTGTAGTATTTCATTTACTATTAAAAAAAAGATTAATAAATTGAGTTCCTTCTATATGACCATATCCTCCGCTTTTACATGAGACCTCGTCAAAATGCAAAACATTGTCAGGCTCTATTCCGGGATAATAAATCAAAAAAGGTATTGGATCCGATGTATGCGTACGATGAGCACATGGAGTCGGATGATCAGGAAGAACCGCAATTACAACAGGTTCATTCCAACCCTTGACCTCTTCAAAAATCGGACCTATAAGGCGACTGTCCAAATCTTCAACAGTACGATTCTTCAATCTGTAATTACCCTCATGCCCGGCTTCATCGGGAGCCTCAACATGTACATACACAAAGTCATCATTACGAAGTGCTTCGATAGCCGCCTTGGCCTTATTTTCATAATTTGTATCAAATAGTCCGGTGGCTCCAACAATATCCGGTACCTTCATTCCTGCATAATGACCTATTCCTTTAATCAAATCTACAGCAGAGATAACAGTACTGTTTTTAATGAATGGGAACATCTCATTCATCGTCTTCATCATAGGTCTGTATCCCGGAGACCAAGGCCATATGCTATTAGCAGGATCTTTACCTTCACTGATTCGTTTTAAATTGACAGGATGCTTAGACAATATCTCCTGAGAACGCAGAATAGTATCATTCAAACGTTTAGCAGTATCCTCTGCTTCAGGTTCCAACGGCTTAATCATCAAAGGTCGAAAAGGTTGCATAGGGACATCATGAGGTGGAGTACAGAGTAACTGTTTGTTACCACCGTCCATCACTAACAGGTGTCTGTATTGAATACCCTTATAAAAATTTATTCCATTACCTCCCAATTCCTGTTGAAGAGCTTCAATTAGAGGTGCCGCCTCTTCTGTTGACAGATGACCTGCCGAGTGATTCTTTATAAGATCATTCTCTATACAGATAATATTACAGCGCATACCCATCTGACCCGGTTTAATATCAACACCGATATTGGCAGCCTCTAAAACTCCGCGGCCCTCGAAATCATTGCTTACGTCATAGCCCATAACCGTCATATTGGCCACTTCACTTCCCGGATGAAAACCGGCAGGAACAGTAGTCAACATACCTGTACGACCTCTTGCGGCAAGCATATCCATGTATGGTTTTCGGGCATTTTGAAGCACGGTCTTGCCTTCAAATTCATCGATGGGCCAATCCGCCATGCCATCGCCCAAAATTATAATGTACTTCATTTTACCGATCAAATATTTGCTATGCTCATTATATCCGCAAAAACGCCGGCTGCCGTAACTGCAGCACCGGCTCCGTAGCCTTGAATCATCATAGGATACTCCTTATAACGTTCAGTAGTAAGCAAAATAATATTGTTACTTCCCTGTAAGTTATAGAAAGGATGATACTCATCCACCTGACAAAGCGAGACCTTACCTTTACCCTCGTTCAAGGCTGCCACAAAACGCCAACGTTTACCTTGTTTCTCCAAAATCTTGCGTTTAGCTTCGAAATCATCATCTAAAGAAGGTAATTTGTTCCAGAATTCATCTATTGAGCCTTCGAACATCTCTTGTGGAATAAACAAGTCGGCCTCAACATCTTCCTGTTCCAGGCTGTAGCCGCTCTCTCTGGCCAGAATAACCAATTTGCGAATAACGTCCTTTCCACTCAGATCAATACGAGGATCCGGTTCGCTGTAACCCTTCTCTTGTGCCAAACGAATAGCCTGACTCAGATGACAGTCCTCACCGATAGTATTGAATATGAAGTTAAGAGTACCACTAACCACGGCCTCAATACGAAGAATCCGATCTCCACTGTTTATTAAATCATTGATGGTGTTTATTACCGGAAGTCCGGCACCCACATTCGTTTCAAAAAGGAACTTCACCCCTCTCTTGCGTGCCGTCTGTTTGAGTTCAAGATAATTCTCAAATTTAGAAGAAGCTGCAATCTTATTGGCAGCAACCACGGAAATATTGTGATTCAGGAAATCCTTATAAAGTCCGGCAACATCAGAACTTGCAGTACAATCCACAAAAACCGAATTGAATATATTCATACCGATAATCTCATCCTTCAATATTTGCAGATTACTTTTATCTGCCTTATTCAGACGCTCTTTATAGTTTTCCAAGTCAAGTCCTTCGCGATCAAACATTGCACGGTTACCGCGGGCAATACCCACCACATTCAACTTTAACCCACGTTCCTTCATTAGTTTTCCATATTGTCCCTTTATCTGATCAATAAGGCTGCTACCTACAGTCCCAATGCCGCAGATAAATAGGTTTAATACCTGATATTCCGACAGGAAAAACGAATCATGAATCACATTCAGAGATTTACGCAACGATTCTGATTCCACCACAAATGAGATATTGGTCTCCGACGCACCCTGAGCACATGCTATCACATTGATTCCGTTTTTTCCCAATACTCCGAATAACTTACCTGCAATACCCGGAGTCCTACGCATATTCTCACCAACGATAGCAACCGTAGCCAGATTCTTTTCCGAGGTAATCGGGAAAACAGCACCCAAGACAATCTCCTTTTCGAACTCCTGGTTCAATAATGAACATGCAGTTTCGGCATCGACATTTCTCATTCCTATTGAGATGCTGTTCTCAGATGAAGCCTGAGAAACGAAGAAAACGCTGATTCCGTTCTTTGCCAGAGTCTTGAATATTCTATAATTAACACCTATTACACCCACCATACCTAAACCTCTCATTGTAATAAGAGCCGTATCGTTAATGCTTGATATGCCTTTTATACTCTTTTTTCCGGCAGGCAGTTCCTGAACAATTATTGTACCCTTTGCCGTCGGATTGAATGTATTTTTTATGAGAATGGGAATATTCTTTATACATACAGGATATATGGTAGGCGGATATACCACCTTGGCACCGAAGTTACACAACTCCATAGCCTCAGCGTAACTCAGTTCATCTATAGTATATGCAGATGTAATAACCCTTGGGTCTGCCGTCATGAAACCGTCCACATCGGTCCAAATCTCCAAACTATCGGCATCAAGTGCCGCAGCAATTAAAGCCGCCGTATAATCAGAACCTCCTCGCCCCAAATTAGTAACCTCTCCGGAAATGCTGTCCGATGCAATAAAGCCCGGCGCCAGGCATTTGTGAGGCATATCTTTAAACGTTTCACGAATTAAATCATTTGTCAGTTCACGCTCAATGATATGACTTCGTGACTTATGTTCAGTCTTTATAAATTCACGAGAGTCAAACAAAGTAATGTCGTCAACTAAAGATGCCACTATCTGCGAAGAAAATCTCTCTCCATAGCTTACTATAGCATCCATTATTTCGTCCGACAAATTATGTGATATATATAGTCCATGCAGAATATCCGTAAGTTCGTCAAACAGACTGCTAACACTTTTTTTTGTATTATGGTGTCTATCCGAAGAGATAACGTCTTCTATCATACTATCATGACGATCGGACATGGATTTCAATGAAATCTTATATTTTTCATCACCTGATGCTGCAAGTTTTGCAGTTGAAATCAACATGTCGGTAATACCGCCAAGTGCAGAAACCACTACGACGACATCATCCTTTTGAGATTCAACAATATTCTTTAGATTTAATATGCTCTCCTTGGAACCTACGGAAGAGCCACCGAATTTTAAAACCTTCACTTTATTATGGATGTAATGTTCTACAAATATAAGCCGAAAAAAATATTCGGCTAAAAAATTAACTCTTGAAGAATGCCGGGGTACGCCGGCGTGTCTCACGTAGAAACACAAAAAAATCATTAACCCCTAAGGGTAGTGATGGTCACGGTTGTTGTAGTCAACCAAATGCGGATTAATATGTAATCAGAAACAATCATCTGTACATTTCATTTCGGGGGACAAAGATAATGCAAGTTGAGAGCAATGAAAAATAAATGCGTTTATTTTTCTAGTTTTCAGTCCATATGATAGTCAGGAAGTGAAACTTCATAAATAGCATATGGGCTGAAAACTAATGAAACGAACGAGTTCGTTTCATTGCCAAGACGAAGCTTATCTTC
>CAZYFO010000003.1:51502-53250 GCA_964646955.1 uncultured Bacteroidaceae bacterium
TTCGTTTCATTGCCAAGACGAAGCTTATCTTCGAGACGACAGTCTCAAAGTAATGCAAGCAAAAGAAAAAGAGTCTACGATTTTTCTTTGTTAAGCCGCCGCCAATCTAGGGCGTTATGTTTCTCACGGAGTCATTAATATATACTATCGGAAAATTTTTCTGCGATTCATTCCACCTGTGACTATATTAAGTCCAGGTATCCTACCATTTAAGCTATCCAGTATTTCGGTACCAACCTGTTCATGGAGAGATGGACTATCCGGAGACAGGGTGTTTTGTTTACCAATTTGAGGATCAAATTGAGTGTTGCTCTTACCGTCACTTTTTCTGACTATCCACCCTATCTGTGGAGTAATGACAATATTTGTGCTAAGATCCTTCTTATTTAAAAAGGCCTCCTCTTTTGCTCCCACAAATCCAGCCCATAATTCCATAGGGTGTTTTTCAGTGCTATGAGCGTACACAATTTCGTATGAGAATGGTACGCTTACCATCTCAGGAAGCATTCTAGTGTCCACATCTACACTTTTCCTTATGCCATCTTCATGGTCAAATGGAAAGAATTTCAATATCCATCCATCTATATTTGTAGCTGACATAACACATCCAGCACTTTCCAACCGTTGGTTCGGCGAACTATTTATACATACTATGTCTTGCCAAAATGCTGTGTTAGGTTTGCCTTTAGAGGCTTCGATAAACTCTTTTAAGATGGGTTCCAATTGATTAGTCCACCACTCTAACTCGTAATAACCCAATTTCATGGTCTTGTCATAGACTTTTTGCCAATCTGCTGTGGTACCCTGTAGTGTAATACTTGGGATACCACACTTTATTCTCATTACAGTGTAATCAAAATATTGTTGTACCGTATGCATCAGTACTATTTGAGATGCTATGAGTTCTGTCTGACCGGTAGTGGTAAAATTGGCTACCATATTCTTTTCAAGATCCGATTTGGTGTTTTGTCCTATCTGTCCCACTAAATCATTAATCACAACAGACCATTCTTTATCTGTTGCGTTAAACAGAGTGTTTTTTGAGGTTTCAAATACTACTAATTTCTTTTTTCCGCTATGCGAGACTATCTTATCACGAAGTTTCTCTGCATTGTTATTTATATAACAGCTAAACTCCTGACTGATTATGAGCCATATCATATCGGGCGATAAGACTAGAGACTTGTGTTCTGCAAAAGCCTTGACCACGCTTTGATAGAAGGCGTCTTGTCCCAAATACCTAAGTCTCTCGTCTTTGATTGAAGACTTAATATAATCCACACCTGACGCGCCATTTATATTAAGTAGATTCTCTAATAGGCTATTCTCACCCATTTTTGATGCCGGTGAAGCAGCAGGTAGATCTTTGTCCACTACAAATGTCACCCCCTTGTCTTTTGCAATAATGCTCAGACAAAAAAACAATACAGAAACAGTAAATAACAGACGTTTCATAATTCTCGAAGTTTTAGTTTAGCAATGCGTGGAACTGTGAATGCTCTCAAAAACAACAATTCAGTATTTACAATAAATCTTTTCGCCTCGCAATATTAGCAATTATTATTAGATGTGCAAAAAAAATATATTTTTAATGCTATTAGCTACAAACATTTTCTTTGATTGATACAAAACCAATTAATACATGGAACTAATCTGTTGATTTTATATTTTCGCGGCCTAATCACACCGACTATCTTAGACGTTTTTATTAACTTTGAAATCTCTAAAAATGGCCCCAATATGGCATC
>CAZYFO010000003.1:53350-57520 GCA_964646955.1 uncultured Bacteroidaceae bacterium
CTTGTGCTATTAGGCGGAGAACCCGGAATAGGAAAATCCACCCTAATACTGCAAACCGTAATGCGAATGGCCGATCAGCGGATTCTATACGTGTCAGGAGAAGAGAGCGCACGTCAGATAAAGATGCGTGCCGACAGGCTCGCCAAAGCGGATAAACAAGACGGCAAAATCTCTGAAAACCTATTGGTACTATGTGAGACGTCGCTTGAGAACATATATGAACAGATTAAGTTGCAGAACCCTGATATGGTGGTAATTGACTCCATTCAGACCATAAGCAGCGAATATGTGGAATCATCGCCCGGTAGCATATCTCAGGTCAAGGAGTGCGCCGCATCACTGCTTAAATATGCCAAACAGAGCGGCACCCCGGTACTGCTCATCGGTCATATCACAAAAGAAGGCAGCATTGCCGGTCCGAAGATATTGGAACATATAGTAGATGCAGTACTTCAATTCGAAGGTGACCAACATTATCTGTACAGAATACTTCGTCCGATAAAGAACCGTTTCGGCAGTACGGCAGAGTTAGGCATTTATGAGATGCGCCAGACAGGACTACGTCAGGTAAGCAATCCTTCCGAATTGTTGCTTTCTGACAATCATCAAGGTATGAGCGGTGTTTCAATTGCATCGACGATTGAGGGTGTCAGACCTTTTCTTATTGAGACTCAGGCTTTAGTCAGCAGTGCTGTTTACGGTACTCCGCAACGTTCTGCCATAGGATTTGACGTACGCCGTATGAACATGTTGCTGGCTGTATTGGAAAAACGCGTCGGCTTCAAGCTCGGGCAGAAAGACGTCTTTCTGAATATAGCCGGCGGACTGCGAGTCACAGATCCCGCAATTGACCTGGCTGTTATAAGCGCCATACTCTCCAGTAACTTAGATGTAGCCATTGACCGTACAGTATGTATGGCAGGTGAAATAGGTCTTTCGGGTGAGATACGTCCTATCAGTCGTATGGAACAGCGTATCGCTGAAGCGGAGAAGTTGGGATTCGAACGTATTATTATTCCAAAGAACAACCTTCAAGGACTTGAGAGAGGTATTGACAGAAAGAAAATAAAAATAGAGATAGTACCGGCTCAGAAGGTCGAAGAAGCCTTCCGACAGCTATTCGGATAAATTATTTATGATTAGAGAAATTCAATTCCGCGCCTTACCTGAACAAGCCTATAGCGAAGATATTCTGAAACAGGCTGTCTGCCGTTTTAATGCACTTGATGTAAGAACGGTCAATGCCATTCGGGTATTAAAAAAGAGCATAGACGCACGTCAACGTACAATATACGTCAATCTGACTCTGAGACTATTTATAAATGAAGACCCTACTGAGAAAGAATATATCCACACAGATTATCACTCTGTAGATGGTAAACCCAATGTTATAGTCGTCGGGGCAGGACCGGGCGGGCTATTCGCTGCACTGCATCTGATAGAATTGGGTCTGCGTCCAATAGTCATAGAACGAGGTAAGAACGTGCATGATCGAAAAAAAGATATAGCAGATATATCACGTTCTCATAAGGTAAATTCCGAATCCAATTACAGTTTCGGAGAAGGAGGCGCAGGTGCATATTCAGATGGAAAACTATACACTCGCAGTAAAAAACGCGGTAACACAGACCGTATCCTGAATATCTTCTGTCAGCATGGAGCCGACACATCGATATTATCAGACGCCCATCCTCATATAGGTACCGACAGACTACCGCGTGTAATTGAGAACATAAGAGAGACCATTCTAAAATGCGGAGGAGAAGTACATTTCGAGACACGTATGACTGCATTCATAATGAAAGGCGATAAGGTTCTTGGCATAGAAGCAGTTCACTCAGACTCTCAGAAGCGATTCATGGGTCCGGTAATTTTGGCCACAGGACATTCCGCACGTGACATTTACAGCTATATGCAAGAAAGTGGAATAGAGATTCAGGCAAAAGCACTTGCGGTAGGTTGCCGTTTAGAGCACCCTTCACAGTTGATAGACAGTATTCAGTATCATAACCGTAACGGACGGGGAAAATATCTGCCTGCTGCGGAATACAGCTTTGTGACTCAGGCAGAAGAACGCGGTGTGTACAGTTTCTGCATGTGTCCGGGAGGATTTGTCGTTCCTGCTGCATCAGGACCTCAGCAGATAGTTGTAAACGGTATGTCTCCATCCGGACGAAACTCGCGCTGGAGCAACTCCGGCATGGTGGTTGAGACACGTTTGGAAGATATTGCCACAACAGAAGAGGAACTCAACGATCCGCTGTTAATGATGCGATTTCAAGAAAAGCTGGAACGCGACTGCTGGCAATCCGGCAATATGCGTCAGACCGCTCCTGCACAACGTATGTCCGATTTTGTAAATAAGAAACTGAGTTATGACCTACCGGAATCTTCATATTCTCCGGGACTTATCTCCTCTCCTCTTCATTTCTGGATGCCGCAATTCATAACGGATCGTCTGCGTCAGGGATTATTGAATTTCGGAAAGAGTTGTCACGGTTTCCTTACAAATGATGCCGTACTCATTGGCGTTGAAACCCGCACATCATCTCCGGTACGTATCGTACGCGACGCGGAAACCCTGCAGCACATACGTATTAGCGGCCTCTTCCCATGCGGAGAGGGTGCAGGATATGCCGGCGGTATAGTTTCGTCCGCCATTGACGGTGAACGTTGTGCACAATCCGCAGCAAATTACATGAACGCTATCGGATAATACGGCCATTGCAAATCGAATATAAATATTAACAAAGAAATAGTTTACATAATGAGTATTAAAGCAGCATTTTTCGATATAGACGGAACATTGGTAAGTTTAAAAACACACCGCATCCCTGATTCTACACATCTGGCACTGAAGAAACTTAGGGAGAAAGGTATCAAAATCTTCATCAGCAGCGGTCGTCACCTGAGTGCCATTGACAATTTAGGAGATGAAAACTTTGACGGTTATGTAACTGTAAACGGAAGCTTGTGTTATTTGGATGGTCAAATCATACATCGTTGTCAGATACCGCAGTCGGATATACACAGTTGGATAGCTTTTCAGGACACCCATATTGTAGACTGCTGTATAGTTACTGAACAGAGTATGTATATAAACAATATATCAGAAGCCATATCCAATTTCTTCAAACTACTGAACTTGCCATACCCCGATATAATTGACCTGCACCTGATAGCAGATGAACCTGTTTATCAGATAGTTGGACTGATAGAACAAGACCATGACAATGCTGCCCGTGCCGCATTGCCACACTGCGCATTCAAACGCTGGCACCCATCATTTGCAGACATCGTACTTCAAGGCAGTGACAAAAGCAGCGGAATGCAAGCCCTTTTAGATCGTATAGGCATTACTCCCGCCGAATGTATAGCCTTCGGTGACGGAGGTAACGATATTGAGATGTTACAGTTTGCAGGCATAGGAGTAGCAATGGGAGGCAGTGCCCCTGTGGTCCTCCGGTCAGCCGACTATGAAACCTCTTCCGTTGACGAAGACGGCATTCTCAACGCCCTCACTCACTTCCACATAATCTGATTCATTGTTCAATTGAACAAAAATTTAGACATTCTCAAACTACATAAAGTAATGTCGGACAAGATGCCGGTTTCGGAACCGATAATAGAGAGACATCCGCTAAAGCCGTTTATTCCGGAGAATGCGAGAATGCTTATGCTCGGCAGTTTTCCACCGAGGCATGAAAGATGGTCCATGGAGTTCTTCTATCCTAACTTCCAGAATGATATGTGGCGTATAATGGGTATAGTCTTTTTCGATGACAAAGATTATTTCATATCAGGAAAGAGATTCGATTACGATAAGATAGTAAAATTCTGCAACATAGAAGGTATAGCAATTTTCGATACGGCAGTAGCCGTCAAAAGACTTCAGAACAATGCTTCCGATGCATTTCTGGAGATATTGGAAAAGACCGATCTGGCAGCATTGCTCACAAAAATACCAAAATGCAACACCATAATTTCCACCGGAGGAAAATCAGCAGAACAAGTGGCAGAGCAATTCGGTTGCAACATTCCTAAGGTAGGTAATTTTATTGATGTAAACTATTTCGACAGATTAATCCGCTTCTATCGGATGCCATCTTCTTCAAGAGCCTATCCCATGTCCATAGATAAAAAAGCTCAAGCCTACTCAATTATCAAAAC
>CAZYFO010000004.1:0-56302 GCA_964646955.1 uncultured Bacteroidaceae bacterium
AGAACATCAGCAAGAGCATTTCCACCCTCTGTACCATTAAACCATGACTGAATAAGTGCCGAAGATTTTTCTCCTACAATATTCAAATCAACAGGTGCACCGGCCACTATTACAAATACAATATTACGGTTTACCTCAGCAACAGCATTAAAAACAGCTTCCTGATTATATGGGAGATTAATATCTCGTCTATCGTTTCCCTCGGTTTCCCATTGACGATTAGTCCCTCCAAAGAACAAAACCAAATCCGCTTCCTTGGCAGCAGTAACGGCCTCATTAATTAATTTCTCAGAATTATTTGAAGTCTGAGGATTTGTTGACCTAGACCAACCCATACCACGTCTTGTATTTTGTGATGAATAACCTTGCGCATATAAAAGTTTGACTGAATCCCCTATCCTGTTTTTTAAACCGGCAAGAGGAGTCACTTCATAAAGTGCCTTTACACCAGCTCCTACACCACCTGATGACATTTTCTTATCGGCATTATCTCCGATTATTGCAATAGTACCAACTTTATTGATATCAATCGGAAGAATATCACTCGAGTTCTTCAGTAAAACAATAGATTTTGTCGCAACCTTGTAAGCAATAGCTGCCTGTTCTGGTTTTCCAGTCATCTCAACAGTTGCTTTCTCTTCAGGGATAGGTTCAATCAATAGACGAACACGTAATATCTCTCTTACCCGCTGATCAATAACAGATTCAGATACCTTTCCGGACCTTACTGAGTCCAACAATGCATCACCATGATAATCTTTTCCCGGCATCTCAACGTTTAGTCCTGCATTAACAGATTCCACAGTACTATGAGTACCACCCCAATCGGAAATAACCATGCCCTTGAACCCCCAATCCTTTCGTAATATCTGATTTAAAAGAATATCATTTTCACCGCACCAATATCCATTAACCTTATTATATGCAGACATAACACCGAAAGCATCAGCTTCAACGATAGCAGCCTCAAATGGAGGTAGGTATATCTCTCTCATTGCACGTGGACTGACAATAACATTAACTGTTCCACGGTTATTTTCCTGATTATTTAATGCATAGTGTTTCAGGCATACGGCAACTCCATTATCTTGAACACCTTTTGTATAACCAACCGAAAGACGTGCACTTAAGAGGGGATCTTCACTTAGATATTCAAATGTTCTACCACCTGTAGGTATACGTTGAATATTGATGGCCGGACCTAAAATCATATCCTTCCCGCGAAGGCGGGCTTCTCTAGCCATTCCTACGCCGTATTCATATGCAATGTCTTCGCCCCAAGTAGCAGCGAGAGCAGATCCTGTAGGGAAAAAAGTAGATGAATCATTTGAAAGATGCAATGGATTCCAAGAATTCGGTTCCATCTCTTCACGAATACCGAAAGGACCATCAGCATATACCATATCGGCAATTCCTTGTGCGGGAACACCTTCTGAGGTAAACATATGTTTGCCATGAAGCATTGTCACTTTTTCTTCAAGAGTCATCTTTGATAATATCTCACTAACTCTCTCTTCATTTACCATAAGCTTAGATTCATGTCTATCTCTTGCAATTGTAGCATTATTACAACCTGTAATTAACACTCCAGCAATTAATAAGATTGCTGCATCAATAGTTCTTTTATCCATTATTGTCAAATATTTTGTTAGCAAATTTCTTTATCTCATTGTCCATATCCAGTATATACACTCCATTCGGTCTGTCGATAATCGGCATTTAAACAATTTGAATTGTATAACGAAATCGGAATATATACACTCATTCCACAAAAAGCATGAACATTAATCTCATCAAGAAGCCTTGAAGTAGATTTCGAAAATATGACACATCGTTCAAGTTGTTTGGTAAACTCTTCCAACATCGAAGTATCCGAACAGATATCGTCTACAAAATCAAGTAAATCAAAGGTAGTATGAATCTTGAATCTGTCAAACCTTTGAACATTATCAATATCGAAAACGGAGATTTCCGATTCTTTGCCGGCTACAATTTTTTTGAAACACAAAGCCAGACTATCCAATTCAGATGTCTCGATTATTGATATTCCAGCCGTTCTTTCCCAACTGCTTTTTTTATCATAATACTGGTAAAACGAATTACATGCACCTAATAAATCGTTATTAAACAATTGTGGAATAATAATTTTATATGGAAAACCGTAAGATACTATTTCATAAGGCGATGCTACGATATTTTCGGCTTTATTTCTTAAAGAATACAAAACCTCCACAGAACCCATAAAACAGGCATCAAACACAATAAAGTCAAATAATCCGTCAGGAATAGCATTCTTTAAATCCACTATACTCATCCATTGTTTCTCAGGTTGATCATATCCAAAAGCCTTTGTACGAGGTGATGGAACATCTACATCATATGGAAAATATATACTGTTTTCCCTATCCCTATCAGGCACTCTATAAGACTTAATTACAGTACTATAGCCTTCAGAACTCAACCACCCACTTCCATGAGACCACATTATTAACCCATATGATTTAGCCGGAAATCTGCGTTTTACATATGAGATTACTTTTGCTAAAGTTCTCCCATCGGCAGAATTCTGTTCTTCATACACCATTATTGTATCACAACGATTTTGAACATTGATCAGAACAGGAACACTATCAGGGGCATCAATATATATTATCAGATTTTTATTTTGCGACAAAGACCTATCCATAATACTTTTCATATCATTGATATTTTCAATCGCATTACTATACAGGTTGTTATCGGCCGCCATATATACCAAAATAGTTCGATCTGCTAAAGAATCATATTCCGGTTCAATAAGATCCTCAACACAGCTAGATAAAAAAAAGAGACTACCCACAAAAACAAAGGTAGCAATTATTAATACCTTAACCTCTCTTAGTATCATTATCACATTTAAGTCGAATCAAGTTATTTGTCTACATCAATTAGACGACATGAATTATTAAAAGTCAATTCTATCTTATTATCAAGAACTATCTCATATAATTTGTCGTCATGTTCAATCTCTTTTACGTAGTTATCAGGAAAAGACTTATCAAGCACTTCTTTTATCTTCTCTGGAACAAAGTTGTTCGGAACAGCATGTTTAATGCATTTTATCTCTGTCCATTTACCTTCATTATTAAACTGGATCTTATCCTCATCTGAAAACACGACTTCATATTGAATTAAACTAACCCGCTTTTCAATAACAATACTGATTATTGAATGGTCCTTAAAATATGATGAGATCATCAATTGCGACTTTTCAGGCAACTGGGAAAATTGTATCTGGCGTTCTTCTGCAAAAAGGCGAACACTAAATAAAAAAATGATTACTAAAAAGATAATCTTTTTCATACACATGAAATTTTAAGAAGTAAAGGTAATCATAAATCTATCCAATACAAAATTACTACAAAAAAAACAGAGCTTAACCTAATATGCAATTTAGTTTTTAAGCTTACATTTTGAAACAGTTTTCTATCTTTAGTTTATGATGAAAAATCAATTATGTTTATGAAATTATCTACATATCCACCATCATGTAGATAGTTGTATCAGATGTGGACACAAAATAAATCAACTTATAACACAAAATAAATCAACATTTATATTTTTCTATAAACTTCAAATTTATCAACTTCGTGCAGAGTTAAAAATGGCTACCATGAAAAAACATAATTAATGAAGCTTTGATGGAAGAAGAGTATTGTACTTTTCTTCCATCTTTAGCGAAAAATCTCACAATTACCATTAATATTAATCTCAATATTTGATATGACTCCCAAATATTAATGTAGTATTGGTAGATTAATACTTCCGGGGCTTTCTATCTGTGAAGACAGGAAGCTCTTTCTTTTTGCTTCTTTCTGTTCTATTATAATATTAAAAGTTGTATTGCATGTATTTCATAAAGAGTTAACTTTGCGAAAGTATAAATTTATCATTCAGAAAAAAATGAAAAAGTACTATTCAATATTTGCTGTACTTACGGCATTAATTTCATCTTGCAATATGCAGAATCCATTATTATCAGAATCAACGCTTCCATACGGAGCTCCCCTCTTCGACCAGATTGAGAACAAACATTATCTCCCGGCTTTTGAAAAAGCTATCGCAGAATACAAATCGGAAATTGATGCTATAGTTAACAATCCGGATACTCCGACATTTGTAAATACTATCGAAGCATTGGAATATTCCGGGAAGTCACTGGAAAAAGTATCAAACATATTTTTCAACTTATTGGAAGCCAATACCAACGATGAGATGCAGGACATTGCTGAGAAAATCTCTCCAATGATAACCGAAATGGATATGTATATCAATCTTAACGAAACCCTGTTTAAACGTGTTAAAACTGTATATGAAAATCCTGACACCTCAAATCTGGAATATGACAAAAAGAAGTTGCTGAATAATACATACAAATCATTTGCACGCAATGGTGCTAACTTATCAAAAGAGGACAAAGAAATATATAGCAAGTATGTGGAACAGTTGTCTCTTTTGTCTTTGCAATTCAGCAAAAATGTACTAGATGCCACAAATGCATATCAGATGGTGCTTACTGATGAATCAGACTTGGACGGATTACCCGATTATTTAAGAAGCCAGGCTGCTGACGCTGCAAAAGCAAAAGATACTATAGGATGGCTCATTGATCTTTCAGCTCCAAGTTATGGCCCTTTCATGAAATTCAGCACACGTCGTGACCTTCGTGAAAAAATATATCGGGCCTATAACACAAAAGCCGTTGGAGGTGAATTCGACAATAGTGAAATTATTAAGCAAATTGTTAACCTCCGAATTAAGGTAGCTCACATTTTAGGATATAGCACATTTGCACAATATCAGACCGAAGAGAGGATGGTTAAATCACCTAAAGCCGTACATGAGTTTTTGAATAGTTTGTTGGAGCCGGCTCTTCCTATAGCAAAAAAAGAGGTTGAGGAACTCAATGCCTATGCTAAATCCAAAGGGTTAGAAGGTAATGAGATAATGCCTTGGGACTTTAGTTTCTGGGCAGAAAAACTCAGAGTTGAGAAATATGATCTCAGCGAAGAGCAGTTAAAACCATATTTTAATTTGGATTGCTGCATAAAAGCCGTGTTTAATCTTGCCAATAGTCTATACGGAATCACATTTACGGAAATGTCCGAGCTACCCGTTTATCATCCTGATGTAAAAGTCTATGATGTAAAAGATGCAGACGGCCGTCATCTGTCATTATTCTATGCCGATTTCTTTCCTAGGGAAAGTAAACGTGGAGGTGCCTGGATGACAGAATTCAAAGGTCAAAAGATAATCAACAGAGTCGAAGAAAGACCATTTATTTCAATCGTCACCAATTTCACAAAACCTACTACCGATACCCCATCATTAATTACTCATGATGAGTTCACCACATTCCTCCATGAATTCGGCCATGCTCTCCAAGGAATAATGGCTGAAGGCCGTTATGGCTCTCTAACAGGAACTAATGTTGATCATGACTTCGTTGAACTACCATCTCAGATAATGGAAAACTGGGCTTATGAACCAGAATATTTAAATACATTTGCCAAGCATTATCAAACAGGCGAAGTTATTCCGCAAGAACTGATTGACAAGATTGTCGCTTCAAAAAACTATTTGTCTGCCTACTATCATATTCGTCAGTTACAATATGGATTATTGGATATGGCATGGTATGATATTAATGAAGTTCCTACTGAGTATGTCATTGATTACGAGAAGAAAGCCCTATCATCAACTAATGTTTTGCCATCTATTCCTGAATGTGCTTCATCACATGCTTTTTCTCACATCTTTGCCGGCGGCTATAGTGCAGGATATTATTCTTACAAATGGGCAGAAGTTCTTTCCGCCGACGCATATTCTCTTTTCAAGGAAAAAGGAATATTCAATAATGAGGTTTCTTCCTCTTTCCGCAAGCTTTTGTCTGCAGGAGGCAGTATTGATGCAGCAAAACTTTATAAAGACTTCAGAGGCCACAATCCTGAACCGGAAGCTCTTTTGAGACAACTTGATATCATAAAATAAATAAACATATCTTACGTCATAAAATAGAAATGGCTGTTCAACAATTGAACAGCCATTTCTTAATTAATATAACCGCTTATAAACTATTTTACTGTAATACTCAATGATTTGAGTTTTGACATTTCTGAAGAACCCCCATAAAGAACATTATACTCTCCTTCTATAGGACGCATTAGATTGTAATTCGTATCAAACCACTCAAATGTATCTGCAGTAAGGAGAAATTCAACATTCTCAGTAGTACCTTTCTTGATAAAAATACGTTTAAATGCACGTAATGCATGTGACGGACCTTCTGTATCTCCAGGACGACTTATATAAACCTGAACAACCTCTTCTCCATCCATATTGCCTGTATTACTAACTGGAATGGTAAGCTTCACTTTTCCTTTACCTCCAATAGAATTGGCGCTAAGTTTTCCATCACCATAGTTAAAGGTGGTATAGCTAAGACCATATCCGAAAGGATATAACGGAGTTTCCGTCATATAACGGTATGTACGTCCCTTCATTGAATAGTTCTCAAAGTCAGGCAATTGTTCTGTACTTTTATAGAATGTAACCGGAAGACGTCCTGCAGGATTATAATCCCCGAACAATGTAGAGGCAATAGCCGTACCGCCTGCCTGACCTGGATACCAAGCCTGAATGATTGCATCACAATATGGAGCTACCTCTGTCAGGGCGATTGCAGAACCGGAGAAATTCACAAAAACAATCTTCTTTCCGGAATTCTTTAAAGCTTTAACCAATTCAACCTGTACTGCAGGCAACTCAATCGCAGTTCTGTCGCCACCTTTGAATCCTGGAACACTAACAGGCATCTCTTCGCCTTCAAGAGCCGGAGAAATACCACCTGCAAATATTACCACATTAGCATCCTTTACTTTTGCCACTGAACCTTCCACACTAATTGGTACTTCATATCCTAAATCAAAATTAAGAGAAGCCTCTCCTTTTTGAGTTGAATATGTAATTTTGATATCATACTTCTTTCCAGCCTGAGCCTTAAGAGTATAAACTTTCTGGCTCTTATTGCCACTACGGCTTTGCGCTACTCTCTCACCATCAATATACAGCATCACATTACCTTGATTCTGGAAATAGAATGCAACATCACCGTTACTACGAGAATTGAACTTAGCTTCATAACAGGCAGAAAAGTCAGTTAGATTTACATTAGGGGCAAAAACAGTAGCTCCTGCTGTTGTAAAACGGAAAGGATTGGAATGATGTCTAATTACATCAGGCTCTCCCTCAGAACGTACGTTATTCCAATATTTTGCACTGAAGCCTTGAGTACCGTCCGCACTGCATTGACTGAATAGGCTCTCCAGAGACAGACTCTTTGAAGTATAATCACAACCGCGATCATAAATCACATTACCGGGCAAATAACTTTCAATAGCACTTAAAAGAGTAACAGTATGACTTGGCATTCCATTATAGTTTCCCCATTGCATCACTGAATCATTTGCATTAGGTCCCATTACAGCCACTTTAATATTCTTGGAAAGAGGCAGTATATTACCATTATTTTGAAGCAATACCATACTTTCCTGTGCAATCTTCAGTGCAAGAGCCTGATGTTCCTTACTGTTTACCACGCTATAAGGAATCTTGTTCCATTCCACATCTTCATCCATCTCACCCAACTCGAAACGGGCCTTCATAAGACGTATAAGAGAAATATCTATCTGATCTTCTGTTATCAAACTATCCTTAACAGCCTGAGCTAATGTAGCATAAGAACTTCCACATTCCAAATCCGTTCCTGAAAGAACGGCTTTAGACGTAGCATGCTGGGCATCCGGTTCGGTAAAATGATGGCCCGGAGTAAAAAAGTCGTTAATAGCCCAACAATCCGAAACTACAATACCCTTATAATCCCATTCATCTCGCAATATCTGTTGAAGCAGACGACTGCTACCACAGCAAGGTTCATCCTCATAACGGTTATATGCACACATTACCTCTTTAACATCGGCTTCAGTTACCAGAGCCTTAAATGCCGGTAAATAGGTCTCTCTCAGGTCTCTCGGATCGATATTTTCAGCATTAAATACATGACGGTTCCACTCGGGGCCACTATGTACGGCAAAATGCTTTGCACAAGCATGAAGCTTATCATATTTTGAATCAGCCGGTCCCTGCAGTCCATTAACCACTGAAACTCCCATTCGGCTACTCAAAAAAGGATCCTCACCATAAGTCTCCTGACCGCGCCCCCAACGCGGATCACGGAAGATATTAACATTTGGAGTCCAGAAAGTAAGTCCTTGATAACGTTTCAATCCTCCATTCTTACTAAACTCTGCAGATTTCGCACGCGCCTCATCACTTACAGCAGTAAACACATCGAGCAATAGCGCATCATCAAATGATGCAGCCATACCAACAGATTGAGGAAAAACAGTCGCAAGACCGGCACGTCCTACACCATGTAATGCCTCACTCCACCAATCATATGCCTTAATACCGAATTCCGGTATGGCTGGTGATGAATTCTGCATTAATGAGACCTTTTGTTCAAGTGTCAATCGGCTCACTAAATCTTCAGCTCTCTTTTCAGGATTCAAACCTGTCCTTTGATAAGGAGGCGTAGAACAGGATACAAAGCACAAGCATGTATATCCAAGCATCGCCAGCAGAATCTTACTTTTTTTCATTCGTTAGTTTTATTGATTAATACTATTAGGTTAGCAAGAAATTTTGTTTGCGAAGATACAAAAAGTAATGTATTTGAACTACTTTAGCATCATGAAACATAATAAGATATCAATCTGCACTTTGATTGCAGTCGCCATTTGTAGTCAGACCTTGGCACAGGGCAATATAAATGAGGTTTTTCCAGAAGGCTCAAAAGCCCCGGTAACCAACATCAACAGAAATTCCTATCCGAGAATTCTGAAGGACAATAGCGTGATGTTCCGCATTAACGCACCATCGGCTCAGCATATCCAAATTGACCTGGGCGGAAAAAAGTACGATATGATTCGTACTGATAATGGAAAATGGAATATCACCACTCAGCCCCAGATGCCCGGATTTCATTATTATTCAGTTATAATCGACGGTTTATTGGTAGCAGATCCTGCGTCGGAATCATTTTACGGATGCAGCCGTATGTCCAGCGCTATCGAGATTCCTGAAGAGGGCACTGATTTCGATATTAAGGAAGTACCCCATGGAGAAATGCGCAGCGTTTCATATTTCTCAAAAGTAGAAAACGGATGGCGTCCCCTCAATATATACGTCCCGGCAGGATATAACGAGTCAAAAGATTGCTATCCAGTTGTTTATATTCAGCATGGTGGCGGCGAAGATCATCGCGGATGGGCTGAGCAGGGACTCACCGCAAATATCATGGACAACCTGATTGCCGCAGGAAAAGCCGTACCTATGATTGTAGTCTGTGCAAACAGCAATTTACAGACACGCGGCAGTGGTATGGGAGGTTACAATTGGCAGGGAATGCAACCGTTCAGAAACGAAATGATTGACAACATCATACCTTTCGTAGAAAAAAAATATCGAGTAAAATCCGATGCAAAGAACCGTGCTCTATGCGGACTCTCCATGGGTGGAGGACAATCCTTCTACATAGGTCTGCGTTCTCCAGAGGTTTTCTCAAATGTAGGTGTATTTTCCACAGGTATGTTCGGAGGTATCTCAGGAGCTGCAAATTTTGATCTTGAGAAAGAGGTTCCGGGTATACTCACTAATACAAATCAGTTCAACAAGCAGTTCGATATCTTCTTTATCAGCTGTGGCGAACAGGATCCGCGTATTCAATACACACGAAATATTGTAGAAAAGATGACAACATCCGGAGTTGAAGTAAAATTTTCCTCGTATCCCGGTGATCACGAATGGCAAGTATGGCGCAAATCACTTTACTCTTTCGCGCAGCTTTTATTCAAATAAAAGATATCAAAAACAATAAACCCTCATTGAAAGCTATATCAATGAGGGTTTATTGTTTTATTGAACTTACTAAAGCTTCACATTAACAGCTTTTCCGGAGTACTCTATCTCTTTTTCGGTTTCAGATTGTCCGTCAATCAATTTAATCACAAAAGATCTTTTCTCCAACATTCCATTAAAACTGCCGGACCTCTTTCCGATATTCAATGTTCTCTTTTCGTCATTCCACTTAAAACTAATTGTGGTGAAAGCGCCATTCTCATAATTGTAGTTGTCTCCCTCGTCTTCATATAATGAGAACTCACCATCAGCTCCTGAATACACATTAATCACTATTGTTTCATCAGACGGTTCATTAGAATACTGTTTTTCAGGACCTGTAGGAACAATAGAACCGGCACGAACAAACACAGGAATATAATCAATAGGTGCATCAGCATTGATTGTCTGACCGGGAGTATATCTGACGTTCGAATAAAAACCATACCAATCCCTATCTCCGGGAAGATAGACCGAACGGCTCTTCTCTACTCCTTCCAGCTTAACTGAATTCGGTCCATAATACATTGGCTTAGTAACAGGACATGCCATGAATGCAGGACCGAACATAAACTGATCCTTTATATCATAAACCTTACTTTCATTGCGAAAATCGAACACCAAAGGTCTAGTAATGGTATAATCATCGTTTGTAACCATCGCCATCAAAGAATAGTTATATGGAAGTAACCTATATCTCAGGTTTATTTGTTTAAGGACACTCTCATAGAAAGGTTCTCCGGGATTTCCGAACTGCCAAGGTTCACGAGGAGTATCACATCCGTGACTTCTGAATATTGGAAGCCATTGACTATATTGAAGATTTCTGACATAAAACTCTCTATATCCCATATCGGAAGTTCCCTTCTGGAAATCACCTTTCCAGAACCATTGTCCTCTACTCGATGTAAAAAACGCTCCGGCATCAATAGTCCAATAAGGACAACCGGTAACCATAAAATTGAGTCCTGCAGGAATCCATTTTGCAAAATCGCTCCAAGTAGCCTTTGTATCTCCGTTCCAAACAATAGTTGCATATCTTTGCTGTCCCGCATAACTCGATCTTGTAAGATTTACAACACGTTTTTCAGATGTCTTAGCCCTCTGATTCTCATACAATCCTCGAGAATGATACAGAGAGAAAGTATTGGCTCTAAGCGCACCCAACAAATCCACCAATTCTTTAGTATTCTTCTTATAGCGTGCATATTGATCGCCTGCAATACTGTTACTTTGCGCATTCCAGTCACCATCAATCGGTTCCGTGCCATCACACCACCAAGCATCAACACCAAGAGAGAAGAGGTTCTTGTCTACAAATTCATCCCAATATACCTTCCTTGAAGCTGTCTGATAAGCATCATATATTCCGCGACCCAGAGAAAAGCCCAGAGGGTCCATCACTTCAGCTTCATCACCATTGGCTGTAGGCCATATAGAAAGCATAAAATGGGCATTCTTGTCATGGACGCCCTGAATCATCTTGTCCGGATTTGGATATGTCTTTTCATAGAATTTCTTGTGTCCCCACCAAGCAGGATTCCAGTAATTCCAGTCCTGAACTATTACGTCTATGGGTATATTGCTCACTCTAAAACGAGTAAGAACACTGTCTATGTCGTGCGGATTGGCATATCTTTCTTTTGATTGAATATATCCCAACATATACTGAGGCAACATCGGGACTTTTCCTGTGAGTCCACGAAACTCAGAAATAATTTCGTCAAACTCAGGGCCATACATAAAATAATAATCAATCGAATTGACAGCTTCCATATCTACAAAACTACCCTCACTATCATCGTGAAACTGCATCACTGATCCTATATCAAAGAGTAGTCCGTAGCCTTTAGTGGACATCAACACAGGAACAGTAGCCTTAAGATTATGCTGGTAAAGATATTGCATTGATCCTCTCAAGTTCATGTAGTCTTCCTGATGAGAGCCTAATCCGTATAGAGCTTCACCATCTTGCCAAACGAACTGTTGACGTGCCTTCCATGCCGTTCCTATAACATTCTTTGATGCAATCGCAGAAACCTTCATATCACCATTCGCAGTCTTCTCAATATGACTTTCCTCATCATTATATACAACTTTACTAATAACAACAGAATCCATCACACGTGGCAATTCATTATTCTCAGCAAGTAAAAGTTCCCCTTCAACAGAATAATAACTTACAGCCCCGGTCTTTCTATTTATCCTGATATTCATTTTTTCGGAATTAATAGAAACCTGTTCATCGGAAATTGTTGTTTTTAATTTTATCTGTTCTTGATTTTGAGGAACACAAATATTTGTTTCATTCCCAACAAGATCCCCTTTTGGAACATATTGCAACCTTACTACAGCGGGATTTATAAAAGAAATAGTCAAATTTCTATCCTCGAACGTAAGAGATACACCATTCTTCGTTTTTTGAACATCATAAAAGACTTTCTCTAAGCTATTATTCGCTTTAGAGATACCTATTGCCAATACAGACAATACGATTGTAATTAGAATTTTTTTAGTTTTCATCAATTTTGGTTATAAGTTTTTGTAGTAATTCTTTTCCCTTTCTTGGAGCAAAGTTAATATAATTCCGAGATAACAAAAAACAATGGAGGCCGCGTTTCACAACGCGGCCTCCATAACAACTCTATTATAAAAACACATTAAAAGCCACCACCCATCATCATGTTCATGTCCATATCCTGAATCTTTACGCCTTCAGGTATTTCAAACATAGATGCAGGGATTGTGGCATTCTCTTCGAACTTAGATGCAGTACGTTCCATTGCGCCAAAATCGCTCTGGCTTGAACTTTTCAAGGTTATGCCCTGATAAACCCAAACTGTCTGCGTTTGTGACTGACCCATCATAGAAACACTCATTGAGTATTTCTTACAAGGCTTTCCAGCAATGGTTTCCTCACCCAGTTCTTTAATATTATTCGCTTTGATTACTTCGTCATTCAGCTTCATGAAGTTTACACTGCTTCCACCGCCCATCATACCACCACCCATCATACCTGGCATACGGGTAGCTGTTTTTGCTTCATCGTTAACCATGATTGTCTCGCCCTTAACAACGATAGATCTTGATTTCTGACCGCCGAAATCTGATACATTTGCCTGTTTGCGACCATAATCGTCAAAATAAGTAGTTGTGGTCATAGCATTACCACCAAAGTCCATACTCATTGTGATGACTCCAGACTTAACTCCGTAGATAGCTTCCTGAGAAGCTTCCTGAGCATTTGCCATTGATACTACTGCAAACAGTGCAGCTACTAAAAATCCCTTCTTCATTTTTTAAATTGTTTATTGATTAATAAAAAGTGTACAATTCAAGAGAAAACTTATCACCTCTATTCATATAAAGAATAGCCTCAAAAGTTAAATCCGAAAACAACAAAAATTAATCAATAATAGAAAATTATATTACGGATATAACATATTCATATTTGCACCTCATGCAGAAAAATAAGTAAAAAATTCCGTTGTATAATCGACTTTCGAGTACAAAAGTATATTATTTTTTTATATAATCCAAATTATCACTCTATTTTTTTTCTCCAAAATGATTACTATTTTTGCAATTATATTATTTTGAATATGAATACAAATACTCTTCCAACTAGGACTTTCGACTATTTGAATATCCTCAAGAAAAATTACCCTAAAGACGATATATTTGCTAAGTGTGTTAATGGAGAATGGAAAAAAGTAAGTGTTGATAATTATATTGAAAGATCTCGCACCATAGCCTACGGTTTTATTGCTAAAGGTTATAAACCCAAGGACAAAATCATTGTAATCACCGGTAACAGACCGGAATGGAACTTTTTGGATATGGGTAGCACTCTTGCAAGACTTGTGTTTGTTCCTGTTTACCCTACTCTGAGTAACGAAGAGTTTCTATACATATTTAATCATAGTGACGCAAAAGCGATTTTTGCTGGAAATGATTCTCTTTACAAAACTATCTGTGAAGTAGCGGCAAACATGGATCATAAGGCCGAATTATATTTAATTGATGACTCCAATGAGAAACTGTGCCTAAGAAACCTTATTGAGGCCGGAGAAATCGAAAAAGAAAAGTGGTCTGGTCAAGTGGATAAAAACATAAAAGAGATTGACCCTGATGAAGTGGCATCCATTGTTTACACATCAGGTACTACTGGGACTCCAAAAGGCGTTATGCTCACTCATAGGAATCTTACTTTCAACGCTCATTCACATGCCGTAAGACAGACATACAACGAAAACAACAAGATGTTGAGTTTCCTACCGCTATGTCATGTCTATGAACGTACCATGAACTACGAGTATCAGGAAAAAGGTATCAGTACCTATTACGCTGAAAGTTTGAAAACTATAGCCCGTGATATGGAAAGTTGCAAATCAGATGGATTCTGTGCTGTTCCACGTGTATTGGAGACAATTTTCAGCAACTTTGAGAAAGCAGGACAAAAACAAAAAGGCATTGCCAAACTAATATATAAATGGTGCTGGAATTGGGGTATCAATTTCGATAACCAAAAACACTCATTTTTATATGAACTCCAACATAAAATTGCCGATAAGTTGATTTACAGTAAATGGCGTGCTGCATTCGGAGGCCATGAATTATTGGTTGTCTCAGGAGGTTCTTCCATACGTCCTCAGATTGTAAAACTATTCAATGCTGCCAAGATGTATATCTTCGAAGGATATGGAATGACGGAAGCATCACCGGTTATCTCTGTAAATAGTCCAATGGACGGATATAACATCATAGGTACTGTAGGAAAACCGATTGGAGGTTCAGAACTCAAATTCGCAGAAGACGGGGAGATTCTGACACGTGGACCTCATGTAATGAAAGGTTATTACAAAGACCCACAAGCTACAGAATCAGTAATTGATAACGAGGGTTGGCTCCACACCGGTGATATCGGCTATCTTTATGAAGGCAAATATGTAAAGATAACAGATAGAAAGAAAGAAATATTCAAATTATCTAACGGTAAGTTCATCTCACCTCAAACAATTGAAGTGTCGTTGAATAACTCTCCTTACTTTGATAACAGTTTTGCATTCGGAAAGGACAAAAAATTTGCCTCTGCAGTAATAGTCGTCAATCAGGAGTATTTAATCGATATATGTCGAGAACTAAATATCGAATATAAGCATGATAACGAGCTCTTACGCAATAATGCAATCCGCTCCAGACTGATTTCTGTCGTTGAACAAATCAATGCAAACTTAGCTTCTTATGAGGCAGTTAAACGTCCAATATTCGTTTTTGATGAATGGGCAACAGCTAACGGGATGCTTTCACAAACTCTTAAACTTAAACGTAAGGCACTGATGAGTAAATATTCTGATTTGATTGAAGAACAGGTATATATGGAATAGAATATCAAATAATTCACCTTTCGGAATCTACTTCGAAATCATCCTCATATGATTCTTCGATATCGATATCATCTTCTTCGATATCCTCATATTCGTATTCAAAATCTTCACCAGCTTCCAACAATTCCCCATTCAAATCGGATATATCCTTTGAACGATGTACCAAGTGCTCAGTTGAAATCTGAGGTTCCAGCTTATTACTCTCATTATTAAGCTCTTTCCATAGAATATCCTTTAATTCCGACAGACCCATTCCACTCACTCCTGATATAAACACATGAGGCACATCGGGAATATTAGTTCCCAGCATTGCTATCAGTTCACTATCTACCGTATCACACTTTGTAATTGCAAGAACTCGATGCTTGTCTAACATTTCGGGATTAAACTTAGCTAACTCATTAAGCAGAATTCCATAGGTTTTGACAATATCATCGTCATCAATAGGAATCATAAACAAGAGCAAAGAGTTTCGTTCAATATGTCGTAAAAACCTCAATCCCAGACCTTTCCCTTCACTCGCGCCCTCTATTATACCTGGAATATCAGCCATTACAAAAGATTTACCGTCTCTATATGGTACAATACCTATATTTGGCTCTAATGTAGTAAAAGGATAATTTGCGATTTTGGGTTTGGCCGCAGAAATTGCTGACAGCAAAGTGGATTTTCCGACATTTGGAAACCCAACAAGACCAACATCTGCAAGCAATTTCAACTCAAGAACCACCATTAACTCCTGAGCAGGTTCTCCCGGTTGAGCAAAACGGGGAGCTTGTCTGGTAGATGTTCTGAAGTGCCAGTTTCCCAAACCGCCTCGTCCACCTTTTAAAAGTGTAACCTCTTGACCGTCATCTGTTATATCGCAAAGATATTGGCCTGTTTCAGCATCATATGCTACCGTCCCGCAAGGCACCTCTATTATTATATCCTTGCCGTCCTTACCAAAACACTTTTTACTACCTCCGTTTCCGCCACTCTCAGCAAAAGCATGACGATCATAACGCAGATGTAGGAGTGTCCAGTAGTTTCTATTTCCGCGAAGGATTACACTACCACCAAGTCCACCGTCACCTCCATCAGGACCTCCATTAGGAATATACTTATCATGACGAAGATGAACAGAACCCCTACCTCCCTTCCCGGAACGGCAAAAGATCTTTACGTAATCAACAAAATTAGATTCGGCCATTATTTATTTGGAATCGATATTAGATCGACTCAACTTTCTCAATTATTTCTGCGGCAAAATTCTCAGCTGACCCTTTAAAAACAAATTCAGAAAGTAAGCCTTCCTGTTTAAACCACTCCAATAGAGGATGAGTCTGCGTTTTGTAAACATTAAAACGCTTTAGAATTGTTTCCTTGTTATCATCAGTACGTCCCTCAATTTCTGCACGACGAAGGAGACGACGCATCAGTTCTTCTTCACTTACTATTAGATTTAAAGTAACAGACAGCTTTTCACCTCTCATTGTCAACATCTCTTTCAATGCCTTTGCCTGAGGCAATGTACGAGGAAAACCATCAAATATAACTCCTATACTTCCTTTCTTGGAATCATATACTTTTGCCAAAATATCAATAATCAAATCATCAGGAATAAGTTGACCCCGATCCATAAAACTCTGTGCAATTTTTCCAAGCTCAGAACCAGCCTTAATCTCAGCACGAAGGACATCACCGGTTGAAATGTGTTCATAACCGAAGTGTTCCACCAATTTCGCGCTTACCGTACCTTTACCCGATCCCGGAGCGCCAAAAATCACAATATTATCCATTTATTAGATGATTAGTAAATATTACAAAATAGAATATATATCTCTAGTATTTCGTCCATATCCATCATAATCAAGACCATATCCGACAATAAAATCATCCGGAATATTTTTTGCGACATATTTCAAGTCCAAATCAACTTGAAGTTTACCGGGCTTACACAACAAAGTACAAATAGACAATGAAGCTGGCTGGCGTGAGCCCAGAGCTTCAACAGTCTGTTTCATGGTTAATCCGGTATCGACAATATCCTCAACAATGATGACATGTCTGTCTTTAATGGATTCAGCAAGACCGATGACCTCTTTTATTGTTCCCGAAGAAGACGTGCCTTCATAGGATGCCATCTTGACAAATGAGATCTTACATGGAATGGTTATACTTTTCATTAGATCAGAAGCGAACATGAATGAACCATTCAAAATGCTCAAAAAAAGAGGCTCTTTACCCTCAAAGTCTCTATTTATTTCAGATGCTACGCGAGAAATTTCCTTCAGAATCTGTTCCTCAGAAAGAAATAATTTGAATTGTTTATCTTTGACTTGAATTATATCCATCACTAAGATATTAAATCGAAAAAAATCGGTGCAAAAATACGGAGAAAGAGCCGATTATTTGTTTATTCAGAAGAAAATAATCCAATCAATTTTTCTTTTCATTCATTTTTAACAGAATAAGTGTACTTTTGTCTCATATAACTATCAATAAAAATGAATAACAGTCTTATCAATGCTTGTTACTCATCGTTAAAGATGATTGTGTCTGAAGATTCAATTGAAATTGAGACTCCAGACATAATTCGCAATTTGATAATACCTCGTAAAGCTGACACCCATAAAGGGAATTTTGGTCATGCCCTGTTGATAGCCGGTAGCAAAGGTATGGCCGGAGCCTCTTTACTATCAGCGAAAGCATGCCTAAGATCAGGAGTCGGATTATTGACCGTCCACTCACCTGCCATCAACAATACAATTCTTCAGATATGTGTTCCGGAAGCGATGGTTGATATTGATAGAGATGAGTACTATTACTCGGAAACTGTAACGACGGATAAGTATTCTGCCGTCGGTATTGGTCCCGGATTAGGAAGGAACTCGATTTCTCTGCTTGCTCTTGAACGACAGCTAAAGATGCCTTTGAGATCACTGGTATTGGATGCTGATTCCTTGAATCTGTTATCAGGTGATAAAGCTCTATTACAATTACTACCTCAAGCAACTGTAATCACGCCACATATAAAAGAATTGGAAAGATTAATCGGGCCATGGAAAAACAATACTCAAATGTTGTCAATGTCTTTCGATTTTTCCAAGAAATATTCAACATACATCATCCTTAAAGGCTCTCCTACTATTATTATTTCTCCTAACGGTAAAACATACATAAATTCTACCGGTAACTCCGGCATGTCTACCGGTGGTTCCGGAGACGTTTTAACCGGCATTGTACTAGCCTTTTTAGCACAAGGTTATAATCCCGTTGATGCTTGCAGAATTTCTGTTTTCGCTCATGGAATGGCTGGAGACTTTGCCGCTAAAGCATTAAGTGAAACAGCAATGGTAGCTGAAAATATTATTGATTTCTTGCCAGAAACATGGCTAAAACTATATGATAAATAGATTTGAATATGTTATTAAAAAAAATTATTTTGTCAGGGTGTATCGCATTATGTTCAATTAATGCGATTGCTCGGGAGGATGTAACAGTTTATAGTCCAGGCGTTTCTTCAGACGGTGTAACATATTACTTGCCAAAGACAGTTTTTAACGTTACCGTAAAAGTTAAAAAAACCATATACACTCCGGGTGAGTTTTGTCGGTATGCAGAACGATATCTTCGAATCAACGATGTAGTGAACCAACACGATGAATATTGGGATATTATTGATGTAAATATTGGTTCTCACGGAATTCCTGATCCCAATTGTCTATATACAATAAAATTCGGCAATAAAGTAACAAAGCCATTAGTTGAATTAACCTCTGATGGAATAATCTCAGCTATAAATACAAAGAATGAGAACAAAATTGATGTTCAAACCGATAGCTCAGAAAAAAATGAGACAAAAACAGAAAGACTTAATCCTCAAGACTATCTGACAGAGGAGATTCTATTGGCTGGCTCTACTGCAAAAATGGCTGAATTAACGGCAAAGGAGATATACGATATTCGTGAAAGTAAAAATACAATCACTCGCGGTCAAGCTGAAAACATGCCCAAGGATGGTGAGTCTCTAAAATACGTATTAGATATTTTGGATAAACAGGAAAAAGCTCTTATGCAATTGTTCACCGGAGAAACAACTACTGAAGAGTATACTTACAACATCAATGTAGATCCTTCAAACGAATCGAATAATAGAATACTGTTTCGTTTCTCAAGAAAACTAGGATTTCTTTCTCCTGACAACCTGGCAGGATCTCCTATCAACATTGAAATCGAGGACTTGCATTATTTACCCGCATCAAATATCGCAGCAAACAGTGAAATCGTGATATCAAAATCCAAATCGTCAAAAATGTCTAAGTCGTCTGTGTACTCTTTGTTATACTATAGAGTACCAGGAAGAGCGAATGTCAAAGTAATTGACAATAACAAATGCTACATTGAAAAAAATATTCAGATTGCCCAGTTCGGAAATACAGAGATTCTCTCCTCTACTTTATTTCCAAAAGGTTCAAATACAAAAGTAGTTTTTGATACCGAATCAGGTAATATAATAAGTATCAAAGAGTAATCTCATATATATTCTGAGCAATATTATGTCAAAAAAAAATGTCGTTCGATAAAAAACCGAACGACACTTTTTTTTATTGATACTTAAATCCGTTACAAGAAAATGTATCTGAGCACAAATAGGATAGCCAATATCCATAGTGTAACAGAAATCTTCTTGAACTTGCCGCATATTGCATTAAGAACAACATATGATATCATACCCAACATAATACCGTCAGAGATACTATATGCAAGAGGCATCATGATAATAGTGATGTAAGCAGGAATAGACTCTGAAAAATCATCCAAATCAATATCCTTGATAGGAGTCAGCATCATCAATCCTACAATAATCAAAGCAGGAGCTGTGGCCGAACCCGGAATAGCCAAGAATATAGGAGAGAAGAAAAGAGCTATTATGAAGCATACGGCAACTGTGAATGAAGTCAGACCTGTACGACCGCCAACAGATACGCCTGAAGCACTCTCTACATACGTAGTTGTAGTACTTGTACCTACACAAGCACCTGCTACCGTAGCCACTGCATCAGCCATTAGAATTCTGTTAATTCCCGGTATTGAGCCATCAGGATTCATCATATTAGCCTTCTTGGAAACACCAACCACAGTACCTATAGTATCAAACATATCAATAAAGAGGAATGTAAACACAACAATAACCATGTCAAGAGTAAATATGTGATTCCATTCGAACTGACAGAAAATTGGGGCAATAGAAGGAGCCTGACTTACAATACCATTAAAAGAAGTCAGACCCATAGGAACGCCTATGATTGCAGTCAGAATAATACCGAAAAGAATGGCTCCTTTAACCTTCATGATAACCATAACACCTGTGATAATCAAGCCTATTACACATAGCAAAGCACTATTTGAAGTAATATCAAGAGTAACCAAGGTTGCATCGCTATTTACTATTATACCAGCATTCTCCAAACCAATGAATGCAATGAAAAGACCTATACCTGCGCCAATTGCATTCTTAAGAGTATTCGGGATTGCATTTACAATAGCTTCACGAACATTTGTCAATGTAAGTATAACAAAAATAATACCCTCAATAAGGATAGCAGTAAGAGCGAACTGCCATGAATAACCCATTGTAAGACAAACTGTGAATACGAAGAATGCATTCAGTCCTAAACCGGGAGCGAGAGCAAAAGGCTTCTTTGCATAAATTGACATTACCAAAGTACCAATAATCGCGGCAAGAGCAGTTGCTGTAAACACGGCATCTGTAGGCATGCCCATTCCGGCCAGATTGCTGAAGATATTAGGGTTAACAGCCAATATATATGCCATAGTCAAAAATGTAGTAAGACCGGCCATAATCTCAGTCTTTACATTATGTTTGGCAGGATCAAATCCAAATAATTTCTGTAACATAATAATTTATTATTAATATTTCCAATTAGAAATTCCACTTCAGGCCGAGACAAGGACGAGCCTTAAAGCCGTCATAACCTGCAAAGTTAGAAGATAGCTCAACCTCAGCACCTAAGTTCAGATTTTCGCAACCGAAGTGCTTACCTACATTGTACCAAAGCTGTGGCTCAGAGATAAATACGAAATCAGCAGACTCTTGTGCACCCTCCATGAAATTCACTACACTTTCACCCCAAATATCTGCAAAACCTGAGAAGCTCAGACCCTCAACGCCGAAAATATTGTTCATACCCCAAACAGCTGTTAGTTGAATAGGCAGATCACTATCAGCATTACCACAGAATGTCTTATACAGAACTTCCAATGTCAGAGTATTTGCAAAATCAGCAGAATGCATGAAATACTCGGCACCGAACAACCAGTTACGTGAACCAAATCCTACACCGCTATTGAACTCTACATGTGCACTCAAGGCACCAAGATTGGAATCCTTCCAGAAATTCAGACCACGAGCAATCTCAAAATAGCTGCCTTGTGCACCATAATTTTTTAAATCACGAGTATCCTTATCTGCATAGTCATAGTCAACGAAGAAGAATGTACTACCCCAATCATCAGACTTGAACATTTCAAGGGTCGTTGTCACCATCTTACGGTTTTCACCGAAATCATAGAAGACCTGCAAATTCGTCTGAGCAAAAGCGCCAGCGCTAAGCATAGCAAAACCTGCTACTAAAAAACCTTTTTTCATAAAATAATTTGTTTAAGTTTATAAATATGATAATAACAAACGTTTACACTTTAAAATTAACAGACTCATCACCTTCAGGGTCCTTACCAAATTCATAGTCCTTACCTGGAAGAATAGCATTGAGAAAGATACCAACAATTGCAGCCACGGCCAAACCTGAGAGATTGGTAAAGCCTAAAGATACCGAGTCATTGGCACCATATTTTATACCGATGGCAAGAACCAGAATCAGAGCAGCAATAATCACGTTACGAGACTTTGAGAAATCTACTTTATTCTCAACAATATTACGTACACCGACTGCTGAAATCATACCGTAAAGAACTAAAGAAACACCACCTATAGTAGCAACCGGCATCGCACTAATCATAGCTGCAAACTTTGGAGAGAATGAGAATAATACGGCAAAAACAGCAGCAATACGTATAACCTTAGGATCAAAAACCTTAGTCAAATTAAGCACACCTGTATTCTCACCATAAGTAGTGTTTGCAGGAGCACCAAATAATGAAGCCATTGATGTTGCAAGTCCATCACCTAACAAAGTACGCTGTAGGCCTGGATTTGCCAGATAATTTCTATTACAAGTAGAAGAGATTGCACATATATCACCTATATGCTCAATCATTGTTGCCAATGCGATAGGCATAACCGCAATTATTGCAGAAATGAGCAACTCACTATTAGTATTCTGGAAAACGGCCAAAACAGTATTTTCAGCCTTAAATGGAACACCTATCCAAGAAGCATTCTGAACAGTTGAAAAATCAACCATACTAAAACAAGCTGCAACAACATAAGAAACAAGTACACCCATTAGTATAGGAACAATCTTTATCATACCCTTTCCCCAGATATTGCATATTATAACAACAGCGATTGCAAGCAGAGCAATCCACCAGTTTGCCTGACAATTTGAAATAGCTGAGCCCGAAAGTATAAGACCGATTGCAATAATAATCGGGCCGGTTACAATTGGCGGAAAATATCTGAGAACTCTCTGAGGACCAAAGAATTTAATCAGACCTGACAACACAAAATATAGAAGACCAGCAAAGAAAACACCAACACAAGCATAAGGAAGAGCCTGAGCCTGAGTTAGCCCTTGGTCCGCTCCCATAGAGCATACAGCTGCATAACCACCTAAAAAGGCAAAAGATGAACCTAAGAAGGCTGGCACCATACGCTTTGTAAGGAAATGGAACAATAGAGTTCCCAATCCTGCAAACAACAATGTAGATGAAACTGACAGGCCTGTAATAGCAGGAACCAAGACAGTTGCACCGAACATTGCAAACATGTGCTGTAATCCAAGCACAATCATCTTTGGTCTTCCTAATGACCTGGCATCATAAATACCTTGTTCGTTATTATCAGATACTTTCATTGAAATAAAAAATTGTTAAGTTGTAATAATTGGTAGAAAAAGATGGGAAAATCAGGAAGTGGAATAACGCAACAACGCCCCATCACGCGTTTCATTATGATCTGATGAAAAAGAATGGATCATATATATTCAGTTTAGTAAAATACAAATAACCTAATATTGATTAAATGCAGTGGCAAAGTTAAGACACAAGTCTATTCGCTCAAAAAAAAAGCATAGAAAAATAGAAATTGTTGAAAACTTTTTTACCAGGAAGTTCCGATAAAGTAATTTCAATAACTTTGCTTAATTTATTGCAGTAAAGGTCGAGACAATTACATATATATGATAGCTCATTTTCAGATAGAATATTTCACCAGATGGGGCGAACAAATTATAATTCAACTTCATCTCCAGAATCAAACCGTAAATATAGATATGTCCAATGATGGATGTGGTATATGGTTTAAGAATTTAATACTTGACGAAATAATAATAAAGGAACTCGCATCATACTCATATGTTCTTCTGACTGAGGGAGAGATAACCCGGAAAGAGGAGTTTAATCATTTCTTGCCGGATATAAATACTGACAATATCGTTATTTTCGACCGTTGGATAGACAATTCGGATAACATACCACGTCCAATTATTATTCCTTTCGTTCGTATTAATGATAATCCGTTATGGAAAGGTGCCGGAACATCTATTCCTGTTTTTTCCCTAAGATCTGAAGACGATTTCGGAATAGGAGAATTTTTCGACTTGAAAAAACTAGTGGATTGGGCCGTAATAAGTGGTCAATCTGTCATTCAGATTCTTCCGGTCAATGATACAACACTTACTAAAACATGGAAAGACTCCTATCCATATAGCGCAAACTCATCATTTGCACTCAATCCAATTTACATTAATCTGCACGAGATAGGTAAATTGAAAGATAAAGACGCTGAAGAACTTTTTGAAAAGAAACGTCATGTATTGAATTCACTACCACAGATAGATTATGAAAAAGTACTGGATTTAAAGACGCAATATCTGGACTTGCTGTATGCAGAATATGGGAAACTACATATGCAGACAGATGAATACAGAGATTTTTTTGAAAATAACAGAAGTTGGTTGAAACCTTATGCAGTATATTGCCTTCTTAGAGACAAAAATAAAACTCCGGATTTTTCAAAATGGAAAGAACAAGTATTCACTCCTGACATACTTGAATATTATTGTTCTGATAACAACCCTTACTACTTAGAAATAAGGAAATATATGTTTGTTCAATATCATCTGTACAAACAATTGTCAGATGTAAAAATATATGCGAATCAAAGAGGCATATTATTAAAAGGTGATGTCCCTATCGGAGTAAACAGAAACAGTGTTGACGTATGGGTACATCCTACACTATTCCATACAGATTGTCAGGCAGGAGCTCCACCGGATGACTTTGCCCGCGATGGTCAGAAATGGGGACTTCCTACATACAACTGGGATAATATGGCTAAAGACGGTTATTCATGGTTTATTGAACGGTTCAAGACCATGTCTAGCTATTTCAATGCATATCGTATTGACCATCTTTTGGGTTTTTTCAGAATATGGGAGATTCCAATTCAATACTCATCAGGGCTTATGGGGAGATTTAATCCCACTCTACCCTATTCAAAGGAGGAAATCAAAGAGTTCGGATTCCATTTTATCGAATCAAAACACACAACTCCCGAAACCGGAAAACCTGAGATTGATGTTCTGTTTCTTAAAGACAGTTATTCAGATAACAGATTTCATCCCCGGATATTGGGATATGAAACCGATATGTTCAAAAAACTAAATGAAGATGACCGCAAAGCATATTTAAAACTGCATGAGGATTATTACTACAGACGTAATGAGAGTTTCTGGTATGAAAATGCCATGTCCAAACTGCCTGTTCTTATTTCATCAACCGATATGTTGGCCTGCGGAGAAGATTTAGGAATGATTCCGTCCTGCGTGCCTATTGTCATGGAAAAACTCAGAATACTTGGACTAGAGGTTCAACGTATGCCAAAGGCCTTAGGATGCATAATAGGCAACCCTATAACCTACCCCTATATGTCAGTTTGTACTACATCTACTCACGACATGACGGTTCTTCGCGAATGGCTTGAGAACGAAATGCCAAATAACCCTATTCTCGAAAAACACAGCGGCAACAGCGACAATTGTAGAAAGGTCATCGAATCTCATCTGGCATCAAACTCCATATTGGCCATATTTCCCCTTCAGGATTGGCTTTCAATTGATGACAATCTCAAATCAACTGACCCCAAGAGAGAGAGAATCAATATCCCCTCAGACCCTGACAACTATTGGAGATACAGAATGCATCTGACCCTTGATGAATTGCTTTGTGCAGATAAATTCAATGATACAATATCAAAACTGCTAAGTTCATTCGGCAGATAAGAAGCTGTATTTAATTTCTACTAATTATTTAATTTATCTCTCGTTTATTCTGTAAACGATAAATTCAAAATAGCTTCTTTTTCGCCGTTTTTTTGTAACTTCGCGCCGAATTACAAATATCCTCAATACAATGTTTGAAAATCTATCGGAAAGGCTTGAACGCTCCTTCAAAATTCTCAAAGGAGAGGGCAAGATAACTGAAGTCAACGTAGCCGAAACACTAAAAGATGTCAGAAAGGCTCTTCTTGACGCCGATGTAAACTATAAAGTAGCAAAGCAGTTTACCGACACCGTTAAAGAAAAAGCCTTAGGAATGAATGTACTTACATCAGTACGTCCAAGTCAGTTGATGATTAAGGTGGTCCATGACGAACTGGTAAACCTGATGGGTGGCGAAACTGCAGATATTGACATAAAGGGACATCCGACAGTTGTTCTGATGGCTGGCCTTCAAGGTTCTGGTAAAACAACATTCAGTGCAAAACTGGCAAACCTACTTAAGACCAAACGTGCAAAAAAACCGCTTTTGGTGGCTTGTGACGTATATCGTCCAGCGGCTATCGATCAGTTGAACATTTTAGGACAACAGATTGGAATTCCTGTTTATTGCGAATTGGAAAACAAAAAGCCTGTTGAGATAGCTCAGAATGCTATCAAAGAGGCACGTGCCAAGGGCTTTGACGTTGTCATCATTGATACAGCCGGCCGTCTTGCCGTAGATGAAATGATGATGCAGGAAATCACTGCCATAAAGGAGGCTACCAATCCTAACGAAATACTCTTTGTTGTAGACTCGATGACCGGTCAGGATGCAGTAAATACCGCAAAGGAATTCAACGACAGACTGGACTTCAGCGGAGTTATCCTTACAAAATTGGACGGCGACACCCGTGGAGGTGCTGCTCTCAGCATCAGAACCGTTGTAACCAAGCCTATCAAGTTCATCGGAACAGGCGAGAAAATAGATGCTTTTGACATATTCCATCCCGACCGTATGGCAGATAGAATATTGGGCATGGGAGATATCGTATCTTTTGTAGAGCGTGCACAGGAGCAATTTGATGTAGATGAGGCAAAACGTCTTCAGAAGAAGATGGCCAAGAATAAATTCGATTATAACGATTTCCTGGCACAGATAGCTCAAATCAAAAAAATGGGTAACCTAAAGGATGTTATTGGCATGATACCCGGTATTGGAAAAGCCATGAAGGACGTTGATATAAACGACGATGCCTTCAAAGGTATTGAAGCCATCATATATTCCATGACTCCAAAGGAGCGCAGCAATCCGGATCTGCTTGAAAAAAGCCAGTCCCGCAAGTTGAGAATAGCTCGCGGAAGCGGAAAAACGATACAGGAGGTCAGTCGCATGTTAAAGCAGTTTGATCAGACACGAAAAATGATGCGTTCAGTGGCTGGCGCAAAAATGCCCAATATTCCAAATTTCATGAAGAAATAAATTAAACAATACAATATGCAGCTCATTGACGGAAAGGCGATAGCCGAACAGGTAAAGCAGGAAATTGCGGCTGAAGTAGCCGAAATGATAGAAAAAGGAAATAAAAGACCTCATTTGGCAGCTATTATGGTCGGACATGACGGAGGCAGTGAGACTTATGTCGCAAATAAAGTAAAGGCATGCGAGGTATGCGGATTCAAATCAACCCTGATTCGTTACGAAGAAAACGTTACTGAAAAAGAACTATTGGAAAAGGTAAATGAACTGAATCTTGATTCAGATGTGGACGGGTTCATCGTTCAGCTCCCACTTCCTAAACATATCAATGAGCAAAATGTAATTGAAGCAATCGACTACAGAAAAGATGTCGATGGTTTTCATCCTATAAACGTAGGTAGAATGATTATCGGTCTGCCATGTTTCATATCTGCTACACCAAATGGAATATTGGAACTTCTAAAGAGATACAATATTGATACCAAAGGTAAGAAATGCGTTGTTCTGGGAAGAAGCAATATTGTAGGCAAGCCAATGGCAAGCCTTATGATGCAAAAGTCTTATCCCGGTGATTGTACTGTAACCGTTTGCCACAGCCATACTAAAGGTATTGAAGAGGAATGCAGAAATTCAGACATTCTCATTGCAGCACTCGGTCAGCCCGGATTCGTTAAAGCAGATATGGTTAAAGAAGGAGCCGTTATTATCGATGTAGGTACAACAAGAGTACCTGATGCTAGCAAGAAATCAGGCTTTCGTCTATCCGGAGATGTGCTTTTTGATGAAGTAGCCCCCAAATGCAGCTTCATAACACCAGTACCGGGAGGAGTAGGACCTATGACAATCTGTTCTCTTATGAAGAACACTCTTCTTGCAGGAAAAAAAGCGTTTTTCGAATAAAAAGCCATTTTTTATTTTAAGAATTGAAAATAAATCTGTTGTTCTTTCTGTTCACCTTTTGGGGTTGGCAATCTCCTATAACCAGATTTGCCACACTCTTTTTTGCGGGTGATCTAATGCAACATAAAGAACAGATACAATCCGCAAATCGTGACAAAATAGCATATCGTTACGATGATTGTTTTGATTTGGTTAGAGAACAGATATCGGATGCAGATATTGCTATCGGCAATCTTGAGGTAACACTCGGAGGAGTTCCATATTCCGGTTACCCTGCATTCAGTTCTCCTGACAGCTATGCAGTCGCGATCAAAAATGCCGGATTTGACATTTTAGTCACGGCCAATAATCACTGCCTTGATCGCGGAAGTCGTGGTCTGATACGTACTCTTGATGTTTTGGACAGTCTAAAAATAAAACACATAGGTACCTATCGCAATAAAATCGAGCGTAATACCACCTACCCTCTATTTATTGATATAAATGGTATCAAAATAGCTTTATTGGCCTATACTTATACAACAAACGTTTCCTCTTCAAATGGATTGTGTATAGTAAACCGTATAGACACAACTCAAATGGCAATAGACATACATAAAGCAAGAACCATGCATGCAGATTGTATCATAACCTATTTACATTGGGGAGAAGAATACAAACTAAGTCCAGAAAGAAATCAAGAAAAACTTGCAGAATGGCTAATTTCTAATGGAGTTGATCACATAATAGGCAGTCACCCTCATGTTGTACAGCCGATGGAGCTTATTCCCGATAGAGATGTTGCAGATAACCATTTGATAGTATATTCATTAGGCAATTTTATCTCAAATATGAGTGCTACCAATACAGATAACGGATTATCTGTTTCAATCAAGTTAATCAATCATTTTTCTTCCACAAAGTTATTCGAATGTCACTACAACCAAGTATGGACGGAAAGACCACTTGGCAATAAAGATAAGCCATTCCGTATAATACCTGATTATTATCCCGACGATAAACTATCCTCCGACTCCAAACAGCGAATGGAAAAGAGTCTAAATAAAACCCGCATATTATTGACTCCCACTGATTCTTTCATCATACCATATTCTAAGAAGAAGTTTTAAGTCGTAGATATTCAAATCTACTTCTATACTTTTCAATAGTTTTCATCAAAAAAAGTAGTTTATTGACTTGCTCATTCAAACAAATAAACTTATCTTTGCACCGCTTTTAGAGAAAGCGCTATACATGGTGAGTATAGTTCAGTTGGTTAGAGCGTCAGATTGTGGTTCTGAATGTCGTGGGTTCGAATCCCACTACTCACCCCAAAACGAGATTGAAGATGATTTGATGAGTCATCTTCTTTTTTTATCCTTTTAACTGCTCGAATAACACTATTTATAAAGAAATAATAATCACACATAAAAAACTACAAAGTCATTGTGGTATTAGAATAATTACCCATACTTGTTAGAACATTAAAAATAAAAGACTATGATGTACACTTGGCTTAGGTATTCAAATTCATTGAGAACTTACGAAAAGCTACTTAAGTTCCATCAGAAAACCTTCAAACCTTATGCTGCTGATAATGACAAAACAGATGCAACAGAGGATAAAGAGAGCAAAGAGTAACCAACAAATACTCTTTAATACAAACAATTAGAATAAAATGAACTCATAGTTCTATCCTTCTTCTTTAAATTCAAGAGGAAATTAACAGAAGCGACAGTATGCCCCTATTAATTATGTCTCACTCTGTACATTTAATTGTATATAATAAAAACAGGTTCCTTGCGGGACCTGTTTTTATTTGGTTAATAACCTCTTGGATCTGCGTCATAAAGTGCCTCTAACTTAAATTGATAATAACCTTCTGTACCATCAATAGTAGTAGATGATCTAGTAATAGGATAATAATAATCAAAAGCATCGGCGGCATAATATCCATTAGGTGCAATGCCATCACCCCAATTACAATGAAGGAAGCTTTTTGTATCAAAATAATAATAAGTCCAATCTCCTATTTTTATTGTTTCAGAACAAGACGCATCCATATAACCGTCAACAAGCCATGCGTGTCCTCCTTTATAGGTAATGCGCGTTTTGGTCTTTCCTAAGAACCATGTTTTATATCTATAGGTTTCCTTTAAAGAAAATCCTGACATGATAACTGGAATATTTTTATCAAGACAAGCAAATACCCTTGTTGAATCATAAGCAGCATATACTCCGGGATTGCCAAAAAAAATAGAACTGAAAAAATTATCAACATCGGATACCAAAGCACCACTTCCACCATTGCTAAATGTATCCCAATGGGTATTAATGCCATCTCCTATCCATCTAAACAACTCAGCAACCTGAGCTTTTCCAGTAGATGAAACCACAATTGGATATTTAATCATTTCAGTCCAATCAGTAGTTTCCGGATAATAATAATAAGAGAGCATCTGTGCAACTGCAACCGATACACAACCAGCGGCTGCTCTCTCTCCATTAATTAGCGGAGCATTATCATTGTATGGAGAAGTTTGACGCCATCCAACAGTCACAAAAGGGCCTACCATATTACTCACAACAAAAGTCAAAAAATCGAATTGCAGTTCATCACCATATTCTGCTTTAGTATTTTTGATGTTTTGTTCCAGATTCAACGTAGAATCTTTTAATAATTCAGACTTTATTGCTTCAGTCTCTTGTATTTGACGATTATATACACCTTCAAGGTTTGCAAAAAAGACTTCTATTCCTGAATTATTCATATACTCCACATTCGGATTGATATTACCTTCAGGCTATATTGCCATTATAAAATCCGTCCTTCTATCTGCAGAAGCAAAAACATAACCCATATCATCCGCAAAATTGATTATATAGGCTAAAGTATCTTCTCCTTCTTCATCCAATGAACGTGTTAGAATATTACTTCCTACTGCCGGAATAACCTCCGATACACGTCTAGAAGCTGATCGCGTAGAGCTATTCGGTTGATCAAACATATTCATAAACGATTCAGCCTTACTTACAACCTCCGATTCGCTGATTGAATTACCGTACAATAAGGAGTTTAATGCCTTAATGTCTTTTGATGAAAATTCATTTTTTGTAATGATATCCACATCATCATTACTAGTATCACATGCTGCAAATAACATTAAAGTTGCAATAACGTAAATAGTCCTTCTAATAATCTTACTCATAGTTTTTCTCATTTACACAACATTATTAATTGGTTATTGGTCATATATAAATGCACAAATATACAACAACAATTTATAAATTCAATATATATTCATTTAAGCCTCAAAAACTTATCTAAAAACTTATCTATAATCGTTAAAAACAAATTATAGGACAGATTTAAGTATATAAAATGTCATAAACACAGGATTAAATATCCTTCTATTTACATTACATTTGCATTAGTGTATTAGTGAATAAAACAAATGAATGAAGTCGATTTGTATTCTGCCGATATGACAGGCTCTTTATGCTTGCCATTTGCTGATGGCGGTATTAGGGCAGGTTTTCCAAGTCCGGCACAAGATTATTTAGAAGAGGCTTTGGACCTGAACAAGGAACTGATATCAAATCCTGTCGCTACATTCTATGGAAAAGTAAAAGGGAACTCTATGATAGATGCCGGAGTTGAAGATGGAGACATCTTAGTAATCGACCGTTCGATTGATGTAATGGACGGAGATATGATAGTCGGCTATTTGGATGGAGAATTCACACTTAAGTATATTGATATCTCATTACGTGACAGCGGAATTATTTGGTTAGTACCGGCAAATAAGGAATTTGCCAGAATTAAGATTACTCCCGAACGCGATTTTCGCATCTGGGGCGTAGTGAGCTACACCATAAAGAAAAGACTCAATAGAATTTAGAAGCTGTTTTAATTTAAACAGTTTATTAATATATCAAATGTTTGCTTTGGTTGACTGTGACAACTGTTTCGTCAGTTGTGAACGAATTTTCAGACCCGATTTAGAGGGTAAGCCTGTCGTTGTGCTTAGTAACAATGATGGATGTGTCGTTGCACGTAGTTCGGAAGCAAAACAGTTAGGTATCAAAGAAGGGGTTCCATATTTTCAATTAGCAAAACTATTTCCGGGAATACATATTGAAGCTCTTTCAAGCAATTATACACTATACGGAGATATCTCAGCCCGTATAATGTCCATACTGCGACAATCCGCACCTAAAATTGAGATATACTCCATTGATGAAGCCTTTTGTGATTTGACCGGGATGGAACATTCTCATGACTTGAAACTCTGGGGCGAAGAGCTTGCCTCTAAAATCAAGCAGTGGGTAGGAATGCCGGTCAGCATAGGCATAGCCCCTACCCGCACATTGGCCAAGGTTGCATCTCGCTATGCGAAACAGCATATTGGATACAAAAAATGTTGTGTTATTGATACAGAAGAAAAGAGACGCAAGGCTTTATCAGGAATTCCAACCAATAAAATCTGGGGTGTAGGGCATAATATAGATGCTAAATTTAAATTTCACGGTTGCAGTACAGCTATTGATTTCGCTGACAAACCGCAAAGTTGGGTCCGTATGACATTTCCTATACCCGTATTACGTACATGGAAAGAACTGAACGGAGAAAGCGCCATCTCTACGGATGAAATCTGTAGCAAGAAGAGCATTTGTACCAGCCGCAGTTTTCAGCACACAACAACAGATTACGACATCATACGCACTAATATTTCCAATTATGCTGCCAGATGCGCGGAAAAGCTAAGAAAGCAACATAGTGTATGCAATATACTGACACTCTTTCTAACTACCGACTGGTTCAAAAAGAGCTCAGAATGGTACTCTGCAGGTTTCAATATCAACATGCATACACCTTCAAATTCAACAATAGACTTAGTCTCGGCAGCTTCATTAGCCTTGGAACGTATTTATAAAAAAGGCCTTGAATACAAACGTGCCGGAGTAATCGTATCGGGTATAACATCGGACTACGCCATTCAGACAGACCTTTTCTATACCAATATCGACCGTAAACTTCGATTGGACAAGATATCTAAAATCACAGACAATATAAATAATCGCTTGGGTTCCGATACCATAGTATTGGCATCACAGCAATATCCCATCAATACCGCTACCGGAAAAGTTCTTCACTTTCGCAATGCCATTCTCCACACAAAGCGCACCCCATGCTATACCACCACCTTATGTGACATCATAACAGTAAAATAATAAAGAATCCAGGAATCCTCCGACAAAAAAAAGAGGAATAGCTTCTTAATAACTATATCTCCAGCTATATATAATTAATTCGTCCGAAGGACTGCGACTGTAAGGAGCATGAATAGTCGTCTCCTTCGGAGACTAAAATAAGGTAAGGTATTCGCCGAAGGCGATATACCTTGAATCCTTTCATCCCGACAAAAAAGAAGAGGCGTAATTGCCTCTTCTTTTTTGTCGGGATGAAAGGATTCGAACCTTCGACCCCCTGGTCCCAAACCAGGTATTCTAACCGGACTGAACTACATCCCGAATGCTCTTCGTTTCCTAAAGCGGTGCAAAAGTAATGCTTAATAAAGGAAGAACCAAGAGTTACTCAAACTTTTTTTATAATTTTCCTACAGCCTTGAAACATTTCACCAACTTTTCTGTTGCCACATCAATCTGTTCCTTAGTGTGAGTAGCCATCAAAGAAAAACGGATCAATGTATCTTCAGGTGAACATGCAGGTGGAATAACCGGATTTACAAATACCCCTTCATCAAACAACATCTTCGTTATGATAAATGTTTTGTCAAAGTCTCTAATATATAAAGGTATTATAGGAGTAGATGTTTTGCCAATCTCAAAACCCAACGTACGGAAATTATTAAGGGCATAATTGGTTAGATCCCAAAGACAATCGATCCTTTCCGGCTCACTTTTCATAATATGCAAGGCCTCTCTTGCAGCAGCCGTTGCGGCGGGCGTATTACTTGCACTGAATATATATGAACGCGCGTGATGACGCAACCAATTGATTATTTCTTTATCGGCAGCAATAAAACCTCCAATGGAAGCAAGTGACTTGCTAAACGTTCCCATTATGATTTCTACCTGATCGGTTAGGCCAAAATGATTACACGCTCCTCTTCCGTGATCTCCCAGAACTCCAAGTCCGTGCGCCTCATCGACCATAACGCAACAGTTATATTTTTCCTTAAACTTGACAATTTCAGGAAGATTGGCCAAATCGCCCTCCATACTAAATACACCGTCTACGGCTATCAATTTCAATGAATCTTCCGGCTCACAACGTTTAAGAGTCTTCTCTAAACAAGCCATGTCATTATGTTTGTACTTCATTGGCTTTGAGAAAGATAGCCTGCGGCCATCCACTATGGAAGCATGATCCAACTCATCGCATATAATATAATCTTCCCTACCTGTAATACATGACAGAGCACCTAAATTGGTCTGAAATCCGGTAGAAGAAATCATAGCCTCTTCCTTACCAACAAATTCCGCCAGTTCCTGCTCAAACTCCTTATGCATATCAAGGGTACCGTTTAAATAGCGCGATCCGGCACAACCGGTACCGTATTTTTTTGTTGCCTCAACTGCAGCTTCAATTACCTTTGGATGATTAGTCAAGCCCAAATATGAATTAGAACCGAACATTAGTACTTTTCGGCCTTCCATGATAACTTCCGTATCCTGTTGACTGGATATACATCTATGGTACGGATAAATTCCCTTTGCCATACCTTCTTGAGGAAGAGTATAGCTTGCACATCTTTCACTTAATTTGTTCATAGCGCAAAAATACAGTTTTTATTATCTGCAAGTACTTGAATTGACCATAAATTTGCTAACTTCGCGCCCATAATTTGAAGATAAGATAGACAATAATGGATAGCAAAAAGAAAAATATTGTATTTATATTCAATCCTATCTCTGGTAGCTTAAAACTCATTCCTGTTAAATCTTTGATTGAGCTTAATATTGACACATCATTGTTTAATTATGAGATTATCACAACTCAATATGCGGAACATGCTTATGAAATAGCATGCGATTATGCAAAGAGAGGTATCGATATGGCAATTGCAGTTGGGGGTGACGGAACTGTCAATGAAGTCGGACGGGGGCTGATTGGCTCCAATACGGCTTTAGGCATTATACCATCCGGCTCAGGTAACGGTTTGGCTCGCCATTTAGGGATTCCAATAGATCCATTCAAATCCACTAAGTGGTTAAGCAAGAGCACCATCCAGGATATAGATTACGGTATTATTAACGGTCATCCATTTTTCTGCACATGTGGCATAGGATTTGACGCACAGATTAGCATGAAATTTGCAGAATCAAAATCGCGCGGACCAATCGTCTATATGGAAAAAATCTTACGTGAAGCACTCACATACAGAACTGACACATATCATCTTTGCATCGACGGAGTCAGTCAGAATGTCGATGCCTATATTGTTACTTGCGCCAATGCGGGACAATGGGGTAACAACGCGTACATTGCACCTACCGCCTCTATTCAAGACGGCATGCTGGATGTTTCCGTAATTCCACATTTTGCCGCTATTGACGCTCCTTTAATGGCATATCAACTATTTAACAGACAATTGGACAAAAGCAAAAATGTAATTAGGTATAGATGTAAAAACCTTACCATCAGCAGGGAAAAAGCAGGAGTTGCTCACTATGACGGAGAACCGATAATATTGGAGCCAGAAATCAAGATAGAAATTATCGAAAAAGGATTAAAGGTTGTGGTTCCAAACAAACACCGTCACATCTGATTTATAAACGAATCTGATAGCGTATTTTATTGCCACAGATTTTGTCATAGCAAGAATTAAATTAACATCTTAGATAAAATTCTTTTACAAGTTTCATATATTGCTCAGTGCATTTCCCATCTCTATCAGTCATTGTCAAAACATAATTTTCACACACACATACACTTCGAACAAAAGAGATAAGATCACGTTTTGGAGATTGACCTTCACGAGTAATCACAGATGTTTTTCTTTTTAAATACAGACCGTTCACAAAACAAATCTTTTCCATAATCTCAGACAAATCTGAAGGTATAATTACGGAAAATTCTCCTTCAGCAGACAACAATCTGACAACATTCATCACCAATTTCTCGAAACTCAATGACTCATTATGTTTTGCTACAGTTCGCATAGCATCAGGAGATTTGAGCGAATTTCTGAAATACGGAGGATTAGAAATTATAGCATCAAAAGATTTCTCGTCCTGAAAATCTGAGATATCGGTATTAATGACTTCAATCGATTCTTTCCATAGTGAACCGTTTACATTCTCAGATGCTTGTATAGCTGCACTTTTATCAATTTCTACGGCAATTATATCAGTAACACCCCTTTGTGCCGCCATCAACGCAAGCAATCCTGTCCCAGTACCGATATCAAGCAGACGCCTCACTCTATTGGCATCAAACCATGAACCAAGCAGTACTCCGTCAGTGCCTACCTTCATGGCGCAACTATTCATCCGGACAGTAAACTTTTTAAACTGAAAATATAAATTCGATGCCATAAAAACAATTTTTACAGCGCGAAGGTAGTTTTTTTATTTAATTTTCGGCTTTTGAGGACCAAAACATATTGGGAACGCAGGCATTTGATTAACTTTGCAGTTTGAATTGAGCTACATTTTTGAACAATGGCAAAGAAAAAGATCTCACAAGAGCATAACAACAAGCAATACAACGAATCAAGTCAATCGTTTTCACTTATTGCCGACTTTGACGGTAACGATGAAGGTATCTACAATACGAAAGTAGATGAAATTTTACCATTACTGCCGTTAAGGAATATGGTTCTGTTTCCAAGTGTCGTACTTCCGGTAGCAATCGGTAGAAAAGCATCGCTGAAATTGATAAACGATGCTTCTGTCGCAGGAAAAAACATTGCCGTATTCTGTCAAAAAAGGCCTGACACGGAAAATCCTTCATTTAACGATTTATATTCCATAGGTACTGTAGCACGTATCGTAAAGATTTTCGAAATGCCGGATCAGACTACTACGGTTGTACTTCAAGGCATACAGAGAATAAAACTGAATAATATCTCACAAACAGCCCCATATCTGTACGGTAACATAGAGGTTTTTCCTGAAGTACCTCCCTCTCTAAAAAGTAAGGAATTCAAGGCAGTAGTGGACTCATGCAAGGAAGTGGCATTAAAGTATATCAAATATTCAGACGATATTCAGCCGGATGCTTCATTTGCACTCAAAAATATCAATAACGGAATGTTCTTGATTAATTTTATCTGTGCCAATATGCCTTTTGAAATCAGCGACAAGATGAAACTTCTTCGTGAAGGTACTACTATCAGTCGTGCTATGCGTCTTCTCACCATTCTGAACAAAGAAGTCCAATTGGCCGAATTGAAGATGAATATTCAGAAACGTACTCATGAAGACATCGATAAACAACAAAAAGAGTATTTTCTTCAACAGCAACTTAAAAACATCCAGGATGAGCTAGGTGGTAGTGTACAGGATCAGGATATTGCAGAGATGCGTTATAAAGCAGGCAAAAAGCAATGGAGTGACGAAGTAAAACGACTGTTCGAGAAAGAACTTGGGAAACTTGAACGTACCAACTCTCAATCTCCGGACTACAACATACAGTTATCATATCTTCAAACAGTATTGAGTCTACCTTGGAACGAATATTCTAAGGATAATTTAGACATGAAGAATGCCCAAAAAGCCCTTAACAAAGACCATTACGGACTTGAAAAAGTTAAGGAGCGCATTTTGGAGCATTTGGCTGTCATGAAGTTAAGAGGAGATTTCAAAGCTCCCATTCTCTGCCTATACGGCCCTCCAGGTGTAGGCAAAACATCGTTAGGACAGTCTATTGCACATGCTTTGAAGCGTAAATACGTCCGTATATCCTTAGGAGGATTGCATGACGAAGCAGAAATACGAGGTCATCGCAAGACGTATATTGGAGCGATGCCCGGCCGCATCATCAAGGGATTGGTCAAAGCCGGCACATCCAATCCGGTTTTCATCTTGGATGAGATTGACAAGGTAAGCCAGATGACAAACCAAGGAGATCCTTCATCGGCATTACTTGAAGTTTTGGATCCTGAGCAAAACAACGCATTTCATGATAATTTCTTAGATATAGACTTTGACCTTTCAAAAGTCATGTTTATAGCAACTGCTAATAATCTGAATACAATATCCGCCCCACTCCTTGACAGAATGGAGATTATCGAAGTTAGCGGTTACATCACTGAAGAAAAGATAGAAATAGCCAAAAGACATCTTATTCCCAAAGAGATGGAAGCCAATGGAATTCCCAAAGGGTCAATTTCAATTCAGAAGAATACGATTGAGGCAATCATAGAAAACTACACTCGTGAGTCCGGAGTTCGCGATCTTGAAAAGAAAATCGGAAAGATATTCAGACGTTTAGCCTGTCAATATGCATCTGACGGAAAGTTTAAGAACAAGAACGTCAAACCTGAAGACTTGAAAAATCTACTCGGAGCAAAACCATATACTCGCGACAAATATCAGGGAAATGATTATGCCGGAGTGGTTACAGGTCTGGCTTGGACTGCTGTAGGCGGTGAAATACTGTTCGTAGAGACTAGTCTAAGTCGCGGGAAAGAGGGAAAACTCACCCTGACCGGAAACTTGGGAGACGTCATGAAAGAATCAGCAATGCTCGCAATGGAGTACATCCGAGCACATGCAAATCTTTTAAATATCGATCCTGCAGTATTCAACTCATGGAACGTACATATACATGTACCGGAAGGAGCAATCCCGAAGGACGGCCCTTCAGCTGGTGTTACTATGGCTACATCTATTGCTTCTGCATTCACCCAACGCAGAATCAGACAGAATCTTGCAATGACAGGAGAGATAACTTTACGCGGTAAAGTATTGCCTGTTGGTGGTATTCGCGAGAAAATATTAGCCGCAAAACGAGCTGGAATTACAGACATTATTCTCTGTTCCGAGAACAAGAGGGACATTGAAGAAATACCGGTTGAATACCTCAAAGGTGTGCAATTTCATTACGTCAAAAACATAAGCGATGTATGGAAGATTGCTCTTTTAGAAGAGAAGGTTTCCAATGCACAAGAGATAACGGGTTGACATTAAAATATTTAATCCTCTGAACTTTGTCAAAGTTAAATTTTTCCCTTCAGCATAACGATACCCTGACTCAAGCCCGTGCAGGTATCATCACAACAGATCATGGTACTATCGAGACTCCGATATTTATGCCAGTCGGCACTGTCGGGTCTGTAAAGGCCGTACATGTTAATGAACTGACTGATGATATCAAAGCACAAATTATTCTTGGTAATACATATCATCTTTACCTGCGACCCGGATTGGAGGTACTTGAAAGAGCCGGAGGGCTTCACAAATTTAACGGATTCAGCAGACCTATGTTAACCGACAGTGGTGGATTTCAGGTCTTTTCGCTTACGGGACTTAGAAAAATGACTGAAGAAGGAGTAACCTTCCAGTCTCATATAGACGGTTCTCGTCACCTATTCACTCCTGAAAGAGTAATGGACATAGAACGTTCAATTGGTGCTGACATAATGATGGCCTTTGACGAGTGTGCTCCTGGTACATCAGATTACAAATATGCCAAACAGTCCGTGGAGCGTACACACCGTTGGTTAGACCGTTGTATCAATCGTTATAATAGCACTGAAGACAAATACGGTTACCATCAAGCACTTTTCCCTATTGTTCAGGGATGCGTATACAAGGATCTTCGCACAAAGTCTGCAGAATTCATTGCCTCAAAAGAGTGTGAAGGCAATGCTATTGGCGGATTGGCCGTCGGGGAGCCGACTGAAGTAATGTATGAAACCGTCGAGCTAGTAAACGGGATACTTCCCAAAGACAAGCCGCGCTACCTCATGGGAGTAGGCACTCCTGAGAATATCCTTGAAGGCATAGCTCTCGGAGTTGACATGTTCGATTGTGTCATGCCCACTCGTAACGGGCGTAATGCGATGCTTTTTACAAAAGATGGTATCATCAACATCAGAAACAAAAAGTGGGAAGATGTATTCGGGCCGATTGAAGCAGATGGCGCTTCTTATGTGGATACATTGTATTCAAAAGCCTATCTTCACCATCTTTTCAAAGCGAAAGAACTGTTAGCTCTTCAGATTGCGTCTATTCACAATCTGGCATTCTACTTATGGTTGGTCGGTGAGGCCAGAAAACACATTATTGCAGATGACTTCGGCGCATGGAAAGAAACAGCAGTTAAACGTTTCATGCAACGAATATAAGCATTAAATATAACGATGAATAAATCATTCAAAGGCATGTTTTTAAAGAAGTTGGACTGGTACATCATTAAGAAGTTCCTTGGTACATACTTTTTTTCAATCGCACTTATCGTTGCGATTGCAGTAGTCTTTGATTATAACGAGCACATTGACAAGCTAAAAGATGCCTCGACTTTTGACATTCTTTTCAAATATTACCTCAACTTCATACCCTATTTTGCCAATCTTTTCAGCCCTCTTTTCGTATTTATCGCTGTCATATTCTTTACTTCGAAAATTGCCGAGAACTCGGAAATAATCGCAATGTTCTCAACCGGTATGAGCTTTAATCGAATGATGGTTCCTTACCTGGTTTCGGCTGCGATGATTGCCTTATTGACATTGGCATTAGGTTCATATATAATTCCGAAGGGAAGCGTTACACGTATTGCCTTTGAAAACACATATATGAAGAAATCTTCTTCAGAAAGTACAAGAAATATTCAATTGGAAGTTGAAGAGGGAGTAATAGCCTATATGGAGAGGTTCGAAACTTACAATCAGACTGGCTATAGATTTTCACTTGATAAATTCGAAGATAAGAAATTAGTCTCTCATATGACAGCAAGAAGTATTGTCTACGACACCCTTGCCGCTGAAAAATATCATTGGATAGCTAAGACATATATGATTCGTAATCTGGTTGATAATAATGAGACCATCATACAAGGTACCGAACTTGACACTATCATAAAAATTGAACCGGCTGATTTTCTCATTGAACGCGGACAGCAGGAGACTATGACTTCTCCTGAACTCAACAAATATATTAAAAGACAGAAATCAAGAGGTATAGGTAATGTTCAGGAATTCGAGATTGAATACCATAAGAGATATGCAATGTCTTTTGCCTCTTTCATCCTTACCATCATTGGTGTTTCGCTCTCAAGTAAAAAGAGAAAAGGAGGAATGGGACTTCACTTAGGCATAGGTATAGGACTCAGTTTTGGCTACATACTGTTTCAATCTGTATCATCCACATTTGCGATAACCGGAACCATGTCAGCCTTTTGGGCAGAATGGTTACCTAATATATTTTTTATTTTAATTGCGATTTACCTTTACATTAAGGCGCCAAAATAACAGATAAAGTGAGATTTGACGAATTTGATTTTGAACCGGCACTATTGGATGCCATTGAATCTATGAACTTTCAGGAGTGTACTCCTATTCAAGAAAAGTCCATACCATTATTATTAGAAGGTAAAGATCTTCTTGGAGTAGCTCAAACTGGAACCGGAAAGACTGCGGCATATCTGCTACCTGTTCTCAACAAACTCTCTTCCGGTAATTATCCGTCCGACTCAATCAATTGCGTAATTATGGTACCAACAAGAGAATTGGCACAGCAGATTGACCAGCAGGTTGAAGGATTCTCATATTTTCTACCTGTATCAAGTGTGGCCGTATATGGTGGCAATGACGGCATTAGATACGAACAGGAGAGACGCGGATTTTCTATGGGTGCAGATATTGTAGTAGCCACTCCGGGTAGGTTAATCAGTCATATCAGTTTAGGTAATGTTGACCTATCAAAGGTCTCCTTCTTTATACTTGACGAAGCAGACCGTATGCTTGATATGGGTTTCTACGATGATATTATGCAGATAGTAAAAAAGCTACCCGCTAACCGTCAGAATCTGCTTTTCTCTGCTACCATGCCTCCTGAGATTCAGCGGCTGGCAGTTAATATTCTGCATAATCCTGTTGAGGTAAAACTATCCGTTTCCAAACCTGCAGAAAAGATCATGCAGACGGCTTATATCTGTTATGAAGCCCAGAAATTAGCTATTATTCAGAGCCTTTTTAGCAACTATCAACCCAAAAGAGTTCTTATTTTCTCTTCATCAAAGTTAAAAGTTAAAGAGATAACCAAATCTCTGCGTCATCTTGGACTGAATGTAGGTGAGATGCACTCCGATCTGGATCAGGCTGAAAGAGATAGCATCATGCACAAGTATCGCAACGGCCACATAAACTTACTCGTCGCAACTGATATCGTATCACGCGGTATTGACATAGATGATATAGATTTGGTAATAAACTATGACGTGCCTTATGAGAGTGAAGATTATGTACACCGTATTGGGAGAACAGCACGTGCGGGAGCTGACGGTTGTGCCATAACATTTGTCAATGTTGAAGATCAGAAACTATTCAGAAATATTGAAAATTTTCTTGAGAAGGATATTTATAAAATCCCACTTCCGGCTGGAATAGGTATCGGTCCTGCCTACTCTATTAATGAAGGTTCAGGTAATCGTCACAGAAATGATAGTCGCAATAACGGTTCTAAGTATAGTAAACCATTAGTAAATAAGGGCAATTACGCTAACAAAAACCGAAATAGACATAATAGATCGCAGAAGCCGCCTCATCAGAACCCGCCACAGAAATGATATCATAATAAGATGGAAAAGACTGAATTAAGAAACACAGTAAAAAAGGCCATCTCGTTGATGACCGAACGACAGAAGGCATTCGAATCTATTGCTGTATGTAATCTATTAGAACACTGTAAACTATTTGTCAATAGCAAGAATATACTCTGCTATTGGGCTATGGACGATGAAATTGACACAAAATCTTTTATGCAAAAGTGGTCAGGACAGAAAAATTTCCTGCTACCTTCCATTAATGGTGATGAACTTGAAATTAAGTTGTTCAAAGGAATAGAGAACATGCAAAATGGAACACGATTCAACATTCCCGAGCCGATTGGCGATGCATTCATTGATTATGAAGCAATAGATATGATAATCGTACCCGGACGTGCCTTTGACGAAGAAGGTCACAGAATAGGACGAGGATTGGGTTTTTATGACCGTATTCTTGGAACTATTCGAGCAAAAAAGATTGGAGTCTGCTTCGGATGCCAGATATTCGGTAATATTCAAACAGAAGAGCACGACATCAAAATGGACATCGTGCTCCATGCCTAATGGTATCCCAAGCAATCAGTTCTTTATAAACAAAAATTAAATGTTCCGGATTTCAAAAGTAATAACTTTAGAAATCCGGAACATTTCTTACATCAACTCAACGTTTATACTCTTCAAATCCTTGTCTGCAGAACTGTTACCGTAGAAAATCACATATTTCCCAGGCATATCCTTCATCTGGCTGCTCTTTTCATCAAAAAACTGGAATGACTCTCTATCGAGAACAATCTCTACATCTTTTGTCTGACCAGCACCGACATCAGCACGCTTGAAACCGCGAAGAGTCTTTATAGGACCTTCATTATCACCCAGTTTCTTAACATATAACTGAACAATTTCTGTTCCGGAACGATCTCCCACATTACTTACAGGTATAGAAATTGTCAGTTTATCATCCTTAGCAAGAACGGATTTGTCAAGTTTAGCCTGGCCGATATTGAATTTGGTATAACTCAAGCCGTAACCGAATTGGAAAAGTGGTGTATCAGTCATATATCTGTATGTCCTACCCTTCATGGAATAATCCTTATAATCGGGAAGCTGGGACAAATTACGATAAAATGTTATCGGCAATTTTCCGGAAGGATTATAGTCACCAAACAACACGTTAGCTATCGCCTGACCTCCCATCTCTCCGGGATACCAAGCCTGAAGAATTGCATCACACGATTTTGTTTCCGGTTCCAAAGCAATAGCAGATCCTGAACAGTTGATGAAGACAACTTTTTTGCCGGCTTCTTTTAGTTTCTTCAGGAACTCACGTTGAACGGCCGGAAGTTCAATATCAGTTCGGTCACCTCCTTTGAATCCTGGTAAATCAATAGGCATCTCCTCTCCTTCCAGTCTTGCAGAGATACCGCCTACAAATATTACTGTCTCAACATCTTTCAAACGTTCAATCAGAGCATCGTAATTAAGATCATTCTCCTTTCCTATCTTAACCTTTAGGTTGGCGTTGTAATTTTCTATCTGAGCATATCTTATCTCAATGTTGTACTCTTTACCGGCCTCAGCCACAAACTCGGTTCTAGTATCGGTAGTACGCCATGTGCTTTGACGATTCATAGACTTACCATTGACAAACACTTCAAAGTAACTGCATCCTTCAACATTCAAAAGTACCAGCCCTGATTGTTTTGGACGAAATACCGTCTCATATAGTGCTGAAAAACCTTGAAGCTGAACTCCAGGTGCAAAGGCATGCTGGCCGTATGTTGAGACTGCAATAGGCTGATCATGATAAATCTTAGTTACAGGATCTCCACTACGATTGCCATTATTCCAAAACATTGCCCTGAAACCCTTCTTACCGTCAATACTGCATTGATCGTAATATGAATAAAGTTCCTTATCATTAACCAAATCACATCCGTTGAAACTTATTATACGACTTGGTTTGACCTTTGTCTTGATACCATCCAATATAGTTATGGTGCTACGAGGCTCACCATTATAGTTACCCCACATCAGAGGCTCATCATCAATATTCGGACCTATCACTGCAATCTTCTTAATAGATTTATTCAACGGCAATATATTGTCATTGTTCTGTAACAGAACCATTGTCTGTTCAGCCATTTTCAATGAGAGAAGACGATGATCTTCGCAGTTAACTATTGAATACGGAATCTTTGACCATGATACTATTGAAGGATCATCCATCTCACCAAGTTCGAAACGTCCCTCCATAAGTCTCTTGACATGCACATCAACTTCCGCCTCGCTTACCAAGCCCTGTTCTACAGCTTGCGGAAGACTTTTATATGCATAGTCGTAACCACACTCAACATCAGTACCAGCCAATAAAGCCTTTGCAGCCGAATGTCTGGGAGTACTGGAAGATTTATGAGTAGTCCAAAAATCTGTAATTGCACCGCAATCGGATACAACCATATATTTAAATCCCCATTGGTCACGTAGGATCTGTTGAAGAAGACGTGAACTTCCGCAGCAAGGATCATCATCAAGACGCTGATATGCACACATCACCTCACGAACGTCACCTTTTTGTACAACACCCTTGAATGCAGGCAGATAAGTCTCGTATAGGTCACGCAAACCAACATCATTAAGATTATCCTCATGACGGCTCCACTCCGGACCACTGTGAACGGCAAAATGCTTTACACAAGCATATAGTTTTCTGTATTTGGTGCTGTCAGGGCCTTGAAGACCACGAACTACTGAAATGCCCATACGTTCCATTAGATAAGGATCTTCTCCATAGGTCTCCTGACCACGTCCCCAACGTGGATCACGAAAGATATTAATATTGGGTGTCCATACAGAAAGACTATGGAATCTACTATCCTCACCTCCAGATTCACGGATGTTATTATAGACGCCACGCATCTCATCAGAAACGGTATTGAACACCTCTAACAGGAGTTCATCATTAAATGAAGCCGCCATACCGATGGGTTCAGGAAAGACAGTCACACCTGTCGTATTGGCTACTCCATGCAGCGCTTCACTCCACCAATTGAACTTCTTGATTGAGAAACGAGGCACTGCCTCTGAAATATCCATCATCAGAGTAGCCTTCTCCTCAATAGTAAGACGACTCACTAAATCCTCTGCTCTCTCACTTGGAGAAAGCGAGGGATTCTGAAAAGGATAAGTCTGGGCATTAAGCCCTAGTGTCGCAGTCATTAGCGACAGAAAAATAACACATTTTTTCATATAAAAATTATTTGATTAAAGCCAAAAAGCCTCCACGAGGCATAAATTTTACAGACAGAAGTTCTTCGCATGGTGCCTTTTTATACTCAAGACTACGGTCACTGTTTCCGTCTGTTACAATTGTCATTTCCTTATTATTTTCATCTATAAAATCAGTACTGAACGAAAGTTCCTTTTCGTCCTCCGTTCCATTAATACCTGCGACATACCAAACATTACCCTTCTGACGAGCAATAATTACATATTCACCCGGATAACCGGCAATAAAGCGGGTATCATCCCATGCCGTGGGGATATCCGAAAGCAACCCATTCAACTGCGTATTCAGTTCTCTGTAAATAGATGGTATGTCCGGCATATGTTGCAATGCCGATTCGAACAAAACAGTCAATGCCAATTCATGAGCATAAGTGGTTATATGAGGATTCTGTGAATCAGAAAAAGTACCTGGAGTATAATCCATAGGACCAATCACATTACGAGTAAAAGGCAGCGTGGCATTGTGTACTGCAGCCTTACCTGTCAATGTAGGACCGTTATTGTACCATTCAGCGCCATAGACTCCTTCTACAGACATCATATTCGGATACGTACGTTGCCATCCGCGAGGAACGGTAGCTCCATGAAAATTAACCAATATCTTCTGAGTAGCCGCGTCCTCCAAAAGATCCATATAGTAATTCATGGTAGACATGTCATCCCCGGGGAAGAAATCAATCTTCACTCCGGCAAAACCCTTCTCTTTCAACCATGCATATTCTTCCTTTCGTTTCTGTGAGTCATTCAACCTATAAAGCGGACCCGGAGCTCCTTGGCCGCTCCATGCAGTACTTGAATTATACCAAAGTAGTAACTTCACTCTTTTCTCCTTTGCATAACTGAGGGCATCGTCAATATTTCCTCCATTGGCCATCTCGTCCCACTCCCAATCGACCAAATCATAAGGCCAATTCATATCAGCAGCCAAATCGATATAATCCTTTATTATTTGGTAATCCTTTGAACCATGATTGTTAGCCCAATATATCCATGACACTTGTCCGGGTTTAATCCAATCATCGCCTTTATACATAGCAGGATCCGAAACGTCTGTAACTAGTGTAGACTCAACAATATCAGATAGTAAGCCAGTTATCAAAACCCTCCATGGAGATTCCCAATGACCTTTTACTGCCAATTTATTGTCTCCAAGCAGAACATTATATCTATTTCTGTTCTCAGCATTGGAAAGCAGGGATCCGCAATGATCACGACGAATATTGGCTTCAGTTATCAACATAAAAACCGAATCTTTCATCTCTACAAGCGCAGGATAGCCCCATTTGTTCTTGTTTCTGAATCCAGTTGACTCTCCCGTTGTAGATAACGGATAAAAACCCTCATAGCCGGGATCATACTGTTGCATCCATCTATTTGCATTTTCTGGAATACAATATTCGGTCGATTCGGAAATAAGATTCTCACCATCAATAGCCTCAAAAGAATACTTAAACGTGATACCGTCATCATAAACTCTGAATGTCACATCAAATATTTGTGAACTATCACCGACAAAAGTATATATTCGTTCATTCGCACTATTTCTACAATGACTACGCTTACCGGTTAGCATTTGATAATCATCATTAATAGTCCGATTTCTCGAAACCGATTTTAATTTGAGATTGTCAGAAAAAGATCTAAGGTCAGTAACCAATCCCAACCTCGAATCACTCATTACGGTATCTCCATTGCAAATCACAGAGAATGAAACTTGTCCGGACTCACCGTTCGGTTCATTATTCACCACCACGTGCAATTTTCCGTTAGGTGACTGAGTCACTTTCCCGCAACTACTGCAAGACGCCGCCGTCAGAGATGCCGTCAGCATCAAAAACGGAACTATTTTATTCAAAAATTTCATTTTTATTGTATCTAAAAATCATGATAAAGGTAAGGATTGTTTTTATTTGTTACAAAGATAAGGATACTTTCTTAATTTAAAGTTTTGTAAAGAAATGTCAAATCAAAACACCCCATCACATTTAGAAATAAATTGTTATATCTTTGTTTATTAAATTTATAAGAAATGAGGTTTAAGTATCTATTTATCACTTGTTTAATCTCTATTGGCGCAACTACTCAAGAGAATAATGCACAGAGTCCATGGACTCACAGTGGTCTCACCGGACTAAATTTCTCCCAAACTTCTTTTACACATTGGAGTGAAGGTGGCGAAAATTCCATTTCAGGCAATGCCTATTTCAATGGTTCTCTTAACTACACAAAGGGCAAAAGCTCATGGACAAATGATCTGAGTGCCAATTACGGTCTATATTATACCGACAACAACGGTTGGCGAAAGAATATAGACAATCTAAACTTCGCGTCTAAATACGGACGCAAGATATCCGATAAACTATTTTATGCTGCACTGTTGGACTTCAAGACCCAATTGACAGACGGATTTGACTACAAAAACAATACAAAATCAAAAGTATCCAGATTTATGACTCCAGGATACATTAATCTCTCTCTCGGTATAGACTACAAGCCTAATGAGAATATAAGTGTCTATTATTCACCGTTAAGCGGCAAAGTCACCTTGATAAACGATACCACATTTTCTGTACGTTATGGAGTCGATGCAGGTGAAAAAATCCGTAATGAATTCGGTAGCAACTTTAAGGGAACAGTCAATTATAATTTCTACGATAAAAAGATGACTGTCAAGTCAACACTTGACCTATTTACAGCTTACAATGAATCATTCGGCAACGTCGACGTCAACTGGGATGTTTTGGTTGGTTTGAACTTCACCAAGTTACTTACATTGACCTTTCAGTCAACACTTAAATACGATGACGATATAGCATCTACTTCAGATGACGGCACTGTACATGGCGCTAAGGTTCAATTTAAGGAAATAATTGGTGTCGGCATTAGTTATAAATTCTGACATAAACCGTTTTATCAATATTAAAAATTATTCAATATGAAAAAGTTATTATCTGTAGTTCTTTCAGCATCACTTGTACTTTCAGGATGCTCAACTTGGTCAAATCTGGCTAAAGGTTCAATGATTGGTGGCGGTGCAGGCGCAGCAATAGGTGCAGGCACAGGTGCATTGATAGGTAAAGACGGTAAAAGTACTGCCATTGGTGCTGCAATAGGTACTGCTGTAGGTGCCGGTGTTGGTGCCATAATCGGTAATAAAATGGATAAAAAGGCGGCTGAACTCGCTGCTTTGGAAAGCGCTAAAGTAGAGACAATTAAGGATGCAAACGGACTCGATGCTATCAAGGTAACTTTCGATAGCGGCATACTGTTCAACACCAACAGTTCTACACTTAGTGCCGAATCAAAACAGGCTCTTACTTCTTTTGCAGAAAAGATGCGTGACCTACCTGATACTGACATCACCATTTACGGCCATACAGACAATACGGGTACCGCCGAAGTCAACGAAAAGCTATCAAACAAAAGAGCTGAATCTGTTTCCGATTATCTGAAAAGTTGCGGAATTGCCAAAGATCGTCTGACCAGCGAAGGCCAATCCTTCAATATGCCCGTTGCGGACAATGCCACAGCTGCCGGACGTGCTCAGAATCGTCGTGTTGAAGTCTATATTTCAGCAAACGAGAAGATGATCAAGGACGCCCAGTCCGGCAACCTTCAATAACAATAATTGTCCATAATAAAAAATGGCCTTGCGAATTTGAGGTGCACCATAAAGTTGGACAGTTAATTAGTAATTTTTACTTGCATGAGCTCGGAACTTTACCGGGCTCATGCCTTTTTTATTATGGATAAAAACTTTTACATAGCTCTAAAAGTTCCTCACCATACCTTTCCCACTTATTCTTTCCAATTCCGGGGATTTTCAGGAATTCGGCTTTACTAGTTGGGCAGCAATCTGCTATCTGTAGCAAGGTCTTCTGGTGTAGAATGACGTATGCGGGAACATTCTGTTCTATGTACTTCTCCGTACGCCATTCAATAAGCCTCTCAACCAACTCAGGATGACGGTTATCGGTATACACATCATGTGCATCAACCTCTTTAACACTAATATCGTCAGATTTTGAACGGCTGTTCTTCTTGACGGATACAGAATTCAGAAGAGCATCTGACTTAGTCTTTAAGTATGACTCTATAGAGAATCCTTCACGCTGTATCTGCTTGAGACATTGTATAGATTGACCCAAATCAGACATAAGAGCTCTGGTCGCTTCCTTGAAATCTTTTTTATCCTGTTTGTTATCTATTTCAATGCCGAACAGGGAGCCGCAAGCAGATGCTGCCTCACTGAGAATCGGAACGAAATAGTCTGCCGCTTTTGAGACTCTTTCCTTGAGGTTGGAATCATCCAGATTTGTGCCAATCTGCTTCTCTATCCAGTAAAGTTGCTGATGAAACCTAACTGAAACATCATTCAACGATGCTATCTCGGTATCAAGTGCCGAAAATCTTTCAGCTTGTAATGGATAGAGTTTGGAAAGACGTTCCTGATAGATTCTATTTACTGACAAGAAATCCCGTTTTATTTTACTAAGGTCAAAACAATCTTCCAACACCTCAAAGTAATATTGAGCACAATAGTTGTTGTATTCACACTGAATATCAGATATCTCTTCACGACCTTTTGCAAAATCCGTCACATCACTATTTGAAAAAATAACGGATTGGGATATGGGTGATGATAGTATTATTCCTTCTAATGTACGGCAACGAGACAAAGCCACGTACACTTGCCCGAAAGTAAAAGCTTTTGATGCGTCAATGACTACCCGGTCGAATGTAAGCCCTTGACTTTTGTGGATTGTTATTGCCCATGCAGCCTTTAGAGGATATTGTACGAATGTTCCGTCTACCACCTGGGTAATTTCGTTCGTATCCTTGTCAATTTCATATTTTAGATTGTCCCATTTATCTCTTGAAACCTCTATCTGTCGGCCTTCCCTATCCTCTACTATGATCCCTTCATCACTATCAATGTTAGTTACAGTTGCAATTTTTCCATTGAAATATCTTCCTTCACCAGAGCTGTCATTGCGTACAAACATGACTTGAGCCCCAACCTTGAGTTGAAGAGTCAAATCGGTAGGTGCTGAGTTTTCCGGGAAATTGCCCTCAATATCGGCCTCGAATGAATACAATTTCCCTTTCAATGCCTCTAACTTGGAACGGTTGATATTGTCAGCCTGATAATTATGTGTAGTTAATCTAATCCAATCCGTATCATCGTCTTTAGGTTCAAAACCCGGATGATACCTGCTGTTCAACAGTGTTAGTGTATCACGGTCAAACTTATTCTCCCTAATATTATTCAATAAAGCCAGAAAACGAACGTCACTCTGACGATAGATGGTATTAAGCTCAACTGTGACATATTTTAAGCGGGACATAACCTTAGAACTGAAGAAAAAAGGAGTCTGGTATACCCTATTGATTAAAGGCCGCTCTTCATCTGTTACTACAGGAGGTAATTGCTGGAGATCTCCTATCATCAGCAGTTGAACTCCACCAAATGGTTTGTCTGAGCGTCGTAATCGACGCATGGTTGCATCTACTGCATCGAGTAAATCGGCTCTGACCATCGAAATCTCATCAATAATCATCAAATCGAGGGTACGGATTATTTTGAGTCTCTCCTTATTAGGACTCTTGAATTTATCCGGCATCTGATATTCCGTCACCAGTTCCTTGATATCAGGCAGATATGGGCACAAAGGCAACTGTAGGAAAGAGTGAATAGTCACACCTCCTGCATTAATAGCGGCTACACCGGTCGGAGCTAATACCACACAACGTTTGGAAGTAGCTCCAACGATATATTTCAGGAAAGTGGTTTTACCGGTACCGGCCTTACCTGTCAGAAAGACTGACACTCCGGTATTACAGACATACTTTTCTGCCAATTCAAAAATTTCATCTCTTTTTAAGGTGTTCATTATCATGTGTATTATATTTAATTACCAGTCATTTGTGAGTAACATATCACATATATGACAAAATTTTCCATATTCCTTAATATTTGCTTCCTAGCAAAGGTAATTCATTAAACTCTTTACCACAAGAATTGTTACCAAAAGCTCAGCACAATTTACCTTACATATTTCTTTTTTCATTTTTCTCTTTCAAAATAGAAATAGTACTCTCTATCCGTTTATTATGCGTAACTTTACGGTCTAATAAACAAGGTAAAATGATTAAAGATAGAGATAAGACTGCGATTGCCGTAGGTGACAGACGAATCAGTTTTCATCAGTTACTAATGCAAGTGACACACTTCTCACAGATTACTCCAAAAGACAAAGGAGCCAAAACTCTACTAATCTCAGAAAATCGTATTGGTTGGATTTATGCTTTTTTTTCTATCTGGAATAATCGTGGCATTGCTATTCCGGTAGATTTCTCTTCTACAACCGCAGAATTAGCATATATTATCAATGACTGTAAACCAAATGCCATATGGGTATCTGAAGGAAAACATCAAACCGTTTCAGATGCTGTTAAAATGACAGACGTCACTCCCGATATTTTATTGATAACAAAAGAGATGGAAGAGTCTGACGAGGTTTATGACACTGCCGATATAAAATATGATGATAATGACCTGGCTCTGATAATGTACACATCCGGTACTACCGGCTCACCCAAGGGTGTAATGCTCTCCTTTCTTAACATTATGTCCAATGTCAAGGCTGTATCAGAGGAGGTCCAGATATTCAAGGAAGACCGTTGTGTCATGATTCTTCTGCCTTTACATCATATATTGCCTTTGGTAGGTTCAGTGTTAGCACCATTGATAACCGGAGGCGGAGTTGCCTTATCACCCTCTTTGACCGGAGCCGATATCATGGCTACAATGCAGAATAATCACGTGGCTATCATAATTGGCGTGCCAAGATTGTATGCAACTCTGTTCAAGGGAATTTACGCCAAAATTGATGCTCATTTTCTGACACGTTTCCTCTTTAAGTTTGCAAAAGCGTTGGGCAGTCGTGGTTTCTCTCGTTTCATATTCAAGTCGGTACGTGATAAGATGGGTGGAAAGATTACTTATTTAGTTAGCGGAGGTGCTGCTCTTGAAAAGACTATTGGTGAGGGATTTAAGACTCTCGGATTGGATGTTTTGGAGGGATATGGTATGACTGAAGCAGCTCCTATGATTTCATTCACACGTCCGGATGAAATATACCCGGGTGTATCAGGAAAGCCTATGCCTTCCGTCACTGTTGAGATTCGTGACGGTGAAGTATGCGCAAAAGGTCAGAATATTATGTTGGGTTATTATAATCGTCCCAAAGAAACTGCTGAAGTTATTCGTGAAGGCTGGTTATATACAGGTGATCTGGGATATCTTAATGATAAAGGTCAGTTGGTTCTGACCGGTCGAAAGAAGGAGATTATTGTCCTCTCTAACGGAAAAAATGTCAATCCGGTAGAGATTGAGCAACACTTGGAGCACTATGCGGCTTACATAAAGGAATGTGGAATAATTCCGCTCAAGGATCAGTTACATGCCATTATCGTTCCCGCTGATGATGTTTCCTCGGTCTTATCTGATGAAGAACTGATTCAGAAAATAAAATGGGAAGTCATAGAACCTTACAACCGCTCTGTTTCGTCCTATAAGAAGGTGATGAACTTCAGCATTTACAAGGGGAATTTACCTCGCACTCGCTTGGAAAAGATACAAAGATTTAAACTACCCGAGTTATTGTCTCAATCAAGTACAGGTAGTACAAAAGAGACTGTTGCAGAACCAGATAGCCCGGTTTATCAGATATTGCGTGACTTTATCGGTGAAGAGAAAAACTGTATGGTTCACCCTACTGACCATATTGAAATGGACCTCGGACTGGATTCTCTTGACAAAGTTGGACTGCAAGTATTCATTCAATCTTCGTTCGGTATGGAGATGAATAATGAGTTGATGCTGTCATTTGCAAATGTTGCTGAAATGGCTCAATATGTAACCGAGCAAAAAACGCGAATGGAAGTAGAAAAGATCGATTGGAAGCGCATTCTTAAGGAAAAAATATCATTACAGCTACCCAAATCATGGTTTACCGGGCGTCTGATGATTAAGATTGCCAAGCCGTTTTTGTCAATATATTTCGGACTTAAAGCCAAAGGAGTAGAGAATATACCTTCAGGGCCGGTTATCTTGGCTCCAAACCACCAGAGTTATTTGGATGGATTGTTCGTTATATCATTTCTAAAATGGAATTCAATAAAGAACACCTACTTCTACGCAAAGGAACAGCACGTCAAACATCCGTTAATCAAGGCTATCGCCAGTAAGCATAATATTATCGTGATGAAGATGAGTGATCTTAAAGATTCCATCCAGAAACTAAGTGTAGTACTAAAAAAGCAGAAAAGTATAATCATTTTCCCAGAAGGTACACGTACCAAAACCGGTAGTTTGGGAGAATTCAAAAAGACCTTTGCTATTTTGAGTAAGGAACTAAATGTTCCAATAGTTCCAGTATCCATATCCGGAGCCTTCAAGTCTATGCCGAGAGGTCGGTTATTTCCTCGCCCATCAAAGAAGATTGAGATTGATTTTTTAACTCCGGTCTATCCTGAGAATTATTCATACGAAGAGATATCTCTAAAAGTATATTCAAGCATAAGACGTCATCAGCTTAATAAATCCTTGATTATATTTGCCTAGAAGATAATCAAGGATTATCTATATCTGCTAAAACAATTATGATAAAAGCCGTACTTACCACTATGCCTTTTTTTACATCTCTGTTTTGGGGTGTGTTGATTCTTCTTTCATCAAAAAAACAAGAGAGATCCAAAAGAGCTCTGGCGTTGTTTATGTTGGTTACATCTATACTTTATTTGTGCCACTGCGCCTACTTCAATGGTGAGATTGCGATAATTCCTTTCACTGATACTACCTATTCATTTGTTACTCTTGCTGTATTCCCTCTTTATTATTACTACATTATACTTATCACTTCAGAAGAGAATCTTTCTTTCAGACAATATTTACTACTGTTTCCTTCTCTGTTTTGTTGCATCGCGATTGGTATTTTATATGTTTTAATGCCATCTGCTGTCAGAACAATATGGATAACCGAGTATCTTTCCGGAGTATCATCACTGGATTCATCTTGGATTGAATTACAGAGAATCATTCACAAAACAGTATCCGTATGTTTCGGTTTGGTAATAATCCCTGTTGCTTGGTTCGGCACTAAAAGAATATCACTATATAACAAAACCATAAGCAACTATTACTCTAACGTCGAAGGCAAGACTCTAAAACGCATTTCGATAATGATGAATCTTTTCATTGCTACATCGCTTATTGCAGCTACGGCAAACTTTTTGGGAAAAGCATTCTTTGTCTATTCACAACAATTGCTTATGATACCTTCAGTTATTTTCAGTATTCTGCTTTTTCTTTTAGGATACATAGGATTCAATCAAGAGTTTACAGTGAAAAATTTTAATCTGGAACGTGAAAACGATAAAGAATATGAATCAGGTAAAGAAAATTTACTATCCAAAATGGTCCAATTAATGGATAATAAAAAATTGTACCTAAAGCCGGATTTGAAGATTACTGATTTAGCGTCAATACTCTGTACCAACAGAACTTATATTTCAAAGACAATCAATAAAGAACTTGGTATCTCTTTTTGTGAATGGATAAACAAATACCGAGTAGAATATGCAAAACAACTCTTGGACGAATCAAAAGAAACAAAATCCAAAGTCTATATGAAAGATATTCTTATTCAATCTGGCTTTGTCTCAGAAGCCTCATTTTTTAGAATATTCAAACAATTAACAGGTTTATCACCTCGTTCCTGGATGGAGAGATAAACTATAAAAATACTGACATTGCTCTTTTGAGAGTATTATTTTGTTAAACTGATAGTCACCTATTGACTACTTAAAGTAGTTTTGTACAAACTTAATTTTTGACAAAATATGAAGTATCAGTTACTATCTCGGAATCTACTTCCCTGTTTATTTATTTTATTTTGTACGACTGCCTTTGCTCAACATCGTATAGATGAGGTCACTCCCGGAATTGACGGTCCTCTACCTGAAGTCCAACAAGCGCCCCCTGCTGAAAATGGAATTATTGGTTGTTTACACCTGGATAGGGTAT
>CAZYFO010000005.1:0-5359 GCA_964646955.1 uncultured Bacteroidaceae bacterium
GCGGAGGAGATGGTGTAGGTACAGGCGTTGATGCAGTCTTCGGCTGTACGGAAAGCGTCTGTTATCAAGCCGTAGGCTATCGAAGGTAATACGATGGCTACGGTAAGCAGGAAGACGGCACCACTCATGAATGGGCTACGGAGCAGTGTACCTGAGACACCTAGTAGAAGATGGCTCTCACCGAAGAGGCCATGTCCTATTAGGACGAGGTACATAAACAGTATGATGACAGAGACTATTATGGCATTGCGCTCTTTAGGGGAGATTTTTCCACGATAGAATGAGAGTCGCAGGGTTTTCCAGATGCCACTTGAGATGGCGACACCGATGGAGATGAGTATTAGCAGGGCATTGCCGATGGGGGCGGTAGAGAGGGCTGAGGCGGCTGAGCGGACCATCCAACGTATACCTTGGGCATTGAGTAGGCTACGCAGTATCAACTCGTCGTTCTTGTTGATGCCTCGTATCTCGTATATGCTGCCTATCCATGATGTGAGTATCACTATTATGGTGAGCACCAGGTACACAATGGCCGGATGCGGCAGACGTATGGCCCTACCCTTTTTAATCATCGGCTTCCAGTTTTGACGGGTCAATGATATGCAGTTCTATTGCCTTGACTACCAGACGGGTGACATTGACTCCGCGTTGGTCGTATTCGGGGAAAAGACGGGTTATCAGGTCTACCTGGCGTTTCTCCAGTGACTTGCTGCTGAATGGCATGGTACGCAGATCGCTTATCATGTCTTTGGTGTAGCCCAATGCCAGGTGGCGCAGCAGGCGTTCATCGTATTCATCGATATCGTAGGTGATACAGGCGCTGCGGCGCAAGCCTTCGGCTATGACGGAATGTTTGAAGCGCTCGACCATCTTTTCCAGGATGGGCTGGTTGAAAACGAGTTTCTTACCGGACATGACATCGACTACCTCATTGCGGGTGAGCAGTTCTCCGGCCTTCAGCACTATGCCTTCGGCTCCGGCATCGAGAACATCGACCCATAGGCGTTCGTTCAATATCTCGCCTGTGAAGATAAGTACTTTGATGGAGGGGTATTTGGCATTCAGCTGACGACAGATATCAACTCCGATGGTGGTGGAGCCGCCCAGTCCCAGGTCTAGAAGTACCATGTCGGGCAGAAGGCCGCCATCTATCAGTGACCAAAACTCACGTTCTGTCATGGCGGTTCCCACGACTTCTATTTCAGGAATCTCATTGCGTATGATGGAGAGCGTCCCTTTCATTTCCAGGGAGACATCTTCTACTACAATTACTTTGTACTTTTCCATATCTATCGTTTATTTCTTCATTAATATCGTGAACCAGATTAAATATCCCTCTTCTACTGGCTCTGCTACTATACGAAAACCGATATGCCCGAAGTGCTCATCGTGTTCTCTGATTATCTGACGGCAAACGGGATATGCCATATCGTTTGTGTTGTGCAAGGGGGTGAAGAGTTGATCGAGCTCTTCGCTGCTGAGGCTGACACTGTGGTTGTACAGGCTGAAACGGACGAAATCGCCGTCTGCTGAGGCGGACAGTGTTAACTGTTGTGAGGCATCCATACGAATGGCGCTACCCAGCAGGTTCTCCAACAGGTAACGCAGCATGACTTCGTCACCTAAGACGGTGAGATCTTCATGCAGGCGTTCAATCCGGAGAGTGCAATCTGTTTTGCTCTTTTTGAAATAGGCCTCGGCCCCCTCCAAGAGTCTGTTTACACTGATGTTTTGTGTACGCAACAGGGTTTCGACTGTCTGCAGGGTGGCATGCTGGCTCAGGATTCCGAATATCTCGCGGTAATATGATACCAGCTCGTACATATCGTCCGTGTGGGAGATCAATGACTCCCGGTCTGTATGGTCATCGATGGAATTTACTATCTGAAGTATACGGTTCGGGTAGTATACTGTCTCGTGTTTCAGGGTGGAGAGGCAGTTGTCGAGAATCAGGTTTCTGACATGCAGGCGGCCGTCCTCATAGCGTACACGGTCTGCCTCATCTTGTAGCTGCTGGATATCACGGAAGCCGGATTCAATACGGACTACGCAGTTGTAGAGTGCGGCGGAAAGGTATCTGACAATCATATCGGTAGGCATCTCCCATGTATCACCCGGGATACGTTCCAAACGGATGCCTAATACACCTACTATATGCTGGGTTCCTTCTTGTACTACGGTCAATGGCAATGCCTGACAGAGCATATCGGATGTATTGCTTGTCTTACCGTCCTGGAAACTGCTGTACACATGCTCTTTAAGTCTTTCGTCAAACTCTTCGGTAGTGTGGGTGGCAGTGATAATCTGTCCGTCGTCTTCCATAGCCAGCATTATAGTCTGTAAAGCAAAGAGATGGTTTATCTCATCGAAAGTATTGTCTACAATATGCTGTAGTATATTGTTCTTGTCGAAATGGTCGGTATCTGAGACTGCGGTGGACTCGGAGATGCGGTTCACCACGCGCAATACCTGCTGCAGGTCACTTCTAGAACGTAGCCAATGTCTGGAATAGGCCACAAAATGTATTATCAGGAAGAGGGCCAACAGCATCATGAACAGGATGATGGCAATGGAGAGGTTACTGTTGGAGCGTTGCAGCATCTTGCAGTCCTGCTCGATGAGGCTCTCCCCATAGTATAGCTTGAAGAGCTTCAGATAGGCATCGTCATTGTATCTGTAGAGGTCCCAATTTCTGAGAGCCAATGCAGATACGGCCACCTCATTGCGAAGCCATAGGACTGTTTCATAATCGGTGCTGAAGCCGCTCTGCAACCACCCTGTCTCGGCCGGCTCACCTACTCCGTTAAGGGACATGAGTCTGCCTTGCGGATTGCCGCGATTGAGTTTATAGTCCGAATTCAAATCCATCAAGGCGGAGTCGGCATATATCAAGGCGGAGTCATATTTGGCGTCGATGTTACAGATATATGCTTTTTCGGCATAGCTGAATGCAGAGAACAGCAGTGAATCGGACTCAATATCCTGAGCCTGCACTCCGAAGGCACCGCCCACAAGCATTATCATCATAAGGATACTCTTACGGATTCCCTTTGGCAGACGGAAGGAGAAGCGGCTGCCTTTGCCCGGCTCACTCTCGACGGTGAGTTTGCACACCTCGAAGAGTTTGTCGCTCCTGCGGTATTTCTCAATGATGCTCTTGCAGTTCAAAAGACCGAAGCCGCTGCCTTTCTTTTTGACAGACAATTCTGAGCCTATTGTGTCAGGGTCATATACCTTCTCATTCTCTATCTTCTGGACATCTTCCGCACTGAGCCCAATGCCGGTATCGCTGACCGTTATCTCTACATAGTCATTCTGTTCAACGGCGCTGACGGTGATGGTGCCGCCTGAGGGGGTGAACTTGCCGGCATTGTCGGTAAGGGTGTTTATCATGAATAGGGTCAACACCCTATCGGCACGTACAATAGCTTCGGTGGGCATCACATCGAGTGTGAGACCTTTCATGCGATAGCTGCTGCGGCCACGGTTTACTATATCAAACAGCAACTGTAGCTGGAAACTCTCTATATTGGGATGTACAAGTCCCTGTTGCACCTTAATCCATGTGGAGAGCAGGTCATTGTAATCGTTGATACGACCGGACAGTTCGGATATGTATTGAAGTCTGTTGTTATACTCAGTTCCCTCTTTGATATCTGCTTTCAGATGCGATATTTCGGACTTCATGCGGTCAATATAGGGCAGACACTCGTTGACTACCGAACAGGATGTCTTGCGGTTCAGGTTCTCACGTTTGTTGTCTTCAGCATGAAGCTGATAGAGGTAATGCTGCTTGACTATCTGACGGCGGCGATCCTCCTGCCCTATCATTTCATTGGCATTGTTTATGGCGGTTGCCAGATACGGAACGATGGTGTTAAGGATGGTTTTGCTGTCGTTACTGAGCCTGTGGCTATAGAACACGTGCATATAGCCTGCCACGTTTTCTTCAGATCCGATAGTCAATGGCACAACCATTACTTTTTTCGGCAGGTCTTCCCTCTTCTCTGCAGAGAGCTCGACACTGTCGGCTCCCAAAAGGCTAGTCAACTCGGGAGCTACCACTTTGCTTAGCTCTTCAATAGAGGAGTCTGCAGCAGGCAGCGGGCGCAATATGGTCTCGCACAGCTTCATTACTCTCAGAAGTACTGATATATACTGTGAGTTGCGTCTTCTGATTCTCTTTTCGAAAAACAGGAAGAAGATGATAAAAAAGACTATTCCAATGATTACTACGTACAGCGATGTGAAAAGTCTAACGTTTGTACGCTTAAGCAATTGCGTGCGTGCCTCATAACGGCGGTCCAGTCTGAGTGTCTTCTGCAACTCGAGATAGACGTTTCTGTTATAGTCAGACATCACTTTGTTGTCAAGTCCGGAATAGGCCAGGCTCATCTGCTCACGAATGGCACTAATGCAGCCTGGAACGGTTGCATAGGGTACTTTGTTAAGCCATTCGAGCTCGACTATTTCATTATCGCTTCTATATGGTTCAAGAGGGGGTAGCTCTTTTACATCGGAATACGTCTCAATACGTTTGTCATTTAGCATATTGAGTGCCAACGTGAGGTATTTTATCGCCTCATCGTACATCTCACGCTCTATGAAACATGAAGCCAATAATCTATAACATCCAATTACCTCGTATGTGTCATCGAACTGCAGAAAGAGCTGTAAAGCTGTGTGGGTGAGCTGTGTGGGTAATAGCTCAGGGGCGATATCGGAGGAATTGAGACGGTCGAGCAGATTGTTTCCTGAACGGTAGAATATCCTGGCTACTCCAGGTTCAAGAAGCAGTTCCGCGATGCCTCTGGTAGCCATAGCCTGCATCTTGATATTGTCACTAAGAGAACTTACACGCAGACTGTTTTCAAAGCTGCGCATTCTGGTCATTACATATTCTCTGCGGTCTTGGTTGTCCACGCCAATTCCCATTCCACGCAGATAGGTGTACAACAAATAAAGTGTGGTATCTGCTTTGAAGGCTGCATTATTCTCTATGTGGGATAGTTCTTGACCGGCCTGTGCAGTCTGCTCCAACTCGTAGTAGTAGAGGGCGGATACCATGCGGAAATCATTTTGAAGGCGGGTGAAATATTTCAACTCCTCTTCTGTCATGGCATCGGACTCTTCCGAAATGGACGTCATATTCATAAGAGCCTCATTTCGGTATTCGTAGAATGAGATGTTGTCTGAGATGCGTTGGCATATCTTCATCTGCCATATTTCTGCATTCAATATCTCCAAACGGTTCTTTGTACGGGTCAGTATGGAGCTGAAAATCTCTTCAGACTGTACATAATCCATCCTGAAGAAGGCTATTCGGCCCAATGTATTCATGGCGTCAATACGCTGTTTG
>CAZYFO010000005.1:5459-41053 GCA_964646955.1 uncultured Bacteroidaceae bacterium
TAATCTGTAAAAACTTCCAGCATGGCGACAGTAAATAGTTCATCTACATCTGAATCTACCGCCAAAGATATCATATTATTATCTTTTCCGTGTATCAAACGCAGACGTTCATCTGTAACATTCCAACCGATGACCGGAATTCCTTTCGCTTGAAAGGATATAATTGCATCTTTACTCTCAATTGACGCTGATTGCGGCTCGATGACCAACTCCGTCAGCAAATCTGTGAAACTGCGTCCGTAATAGGACTTGACTGCAGACAAGGTTTTCTCCTGTTTAAGGGGATCCCATCCATCAGACCCTTGAAGCAGATTATATATGTTGTAGTGTTTTACTCCTTTATAGGTGAAACTATATGCCTCGGAGAGTCTCAATCCGCTCATATCTATTGTGATAAGAGAATCCTGTGAGACGGTATAGTCTGTGCCTCTAAGTGTGACTCCTTCCTGATAATAGCGGTCGTAAGCTCTGGGATTATTGGTCCAGAAGACAGTGGCACAATCGCCTTTGAAGTCGCAGTCGACAAGTGTCACGCGCCCTTTGCCGGTCAAATAGAGCACATCCGAGAAATATGTGTTGAAAAGGCTGCCCAAAAAGACAGTTCCACTGCCGGCTGACTCATATATGGGCGCAGCACCGTAAAGGTCGAATGTACAATTCACATACACGGCATTGCCATTAAGGGCATCATCATAGCACTCAAAACGGCAGTTGTCATACAGTCTGCGTCCTGGGGCATCGGTCACGATACGCCTTGGTTGAGTTGTGACTTTACAATTCCTGTAGAGCATGCGGTCTCCGTATAGGCAGTCATCGATGGTGACATTTTCCACACTGATGTTTGAACCGAGAAACTCAGCCCGGCCTCCCTCACTACGGATTACAATCTCATCTGCATTTCCTGACAGTCCTCTCAGGAGTACATTGTTACAGTTGATGCTTTTAAGGGTGAAATCACCGGGCATCAAATAGATGGTCATCAGATCCTCCGAGCCCTTTATCAATGCATAGTCCAACGCGTCATTGATGTCATTGAAAATATAAGCTGTAAGTGACTCGGATGGCATATTACAATCCACAATAACATGGTTATAATCATTTACAATCTCATCTTTATCCTGAGAATCCGGCACCGACGCCCTACAGGGTGTTACTCCCGAAAATGAAATCAGAAGTGCAACAAAAAACATACAGAGTAATTTCAAATGCATATTATCGAGTGGTGCCAAATCAATATTATGAAGTTGTTTTGAATTTCCGGGAATTATAAATCGATAGGTTCAAACCGCTTCTAAAAAGCAAATTTAATTAAATTATTTTGGTACTTTCGCACGAAACAAGGAAAATGGTACGTATAGCAACTATCAATACGGATTTCCCGTCAAAATTCGGAATTCCACGTCAGAGCGGTTTAATAGAATCTCTTCATGGTGTTATAACCTTTGAAAAGGAGTATGCCAATGCAGATGCCTTGCGCGGATTGGAGGGATTCTCACACATCTGGCTGTTATGGGAGTTCTCGAACGCTATACGTAAAGGGTCGGACTCGGAGATTTCAGGATGGACTCCTACTGTACGCCCACCTAGACTTGGAGGCAACGTTCGTATGGGTGTTTTTGCCACACGTTCCCCTTTCAGGCCTAACCCAATCGGGCTCTCTTGTGTAAAGCTGGAATCTATAGAATTGTCATCGCCCGAAGGTCCCAGACTAATAGTTAGCGGAGTGGATATGATGGACGGGACACCTATTATAGACATTAAGCCGTACATACCTTACACCGATTGCAGGCCTGAAGCAGTTGGCGGATTTACAAAAGGGATTGAGGGTAGCACACTGAATGTGAATATTCCGGAGAATCTGCATAGCCTATTATCGGCAACGGAATTGAAGACGCTGCGTGAGATACTGACTGATGATCCCAGACCTCAATATCAAAATGACCCACTAAGGGTTTACAAATTTACCTATTCCAAATATGAGATTGCCTTTCGGGTAGAGGAAGGTGAATTGTCGGTCATTTCTATTGACCGAAAACAATAATCCCGATTCTCTACTATTTCTCTTTCTTTTGAGAGTCCAACTCATCTATGAGGGCGGTAGACGAAGCGTCTATCATCTCGCCTGTGATATATAAATAAGCGGTATTGACCTCAGCGTTGGTAGTTACTGTAATAACCTTCCTGAAAACACCCGGACGACGGGTGGTACCGTCATATGTGACTTTTATGGAATCCTTTGCACCCGGAGCAATTTCCTTGGTAGGATACACCGGATCGGTACAGCCGCAAGATGCGATTGCATTTAATATTTTAAGATTCTTCTTCCCGGTGTTTTTGAAAGTAAAATAACAGGTTTGAATGCCGTTTTTTACATCAAAAACGCCGAAGTTGTGGTTTGTCTCGTCAAACGTAATTTCCGCAGACGTGGAAGAGGTCTTTAAAGAGGTATTTTGCGCATGTATTGTCTGAATTGAGAAAAAAGACAATAGGCCAAAGACGGCAAGCGTCAATATGTTCAATCTTTTCATATTATATAGGCTGATTTACAGCGCTAAGGTATGAAAAAAAACAGATGTCCGACAAATTCTTTGTTTTTTCTTTGTTAATTCCGCTTTTGGAGCTACTTTTGATAGCTTTTTTGAGAATTATGTTTAACAATACAGATATTTCTATTTTAAAAAGGAAAGGTATTTCACCACAGGAGGTTGAAAGTCAATTAATTAGCATCCAGAATGGATTCCCTTATCTAGAAATTGAAGCTGCAGCAACAGTCGGCAATGGTATTATAACCATTGATGAAGACCAATGTTCTGCATATATCAAGACATGGGATACCTATTGCAGCAGTGGACATCGAATTACGAAGTTCGTTCCTGCTTCGGGAGCTGCTAGTCGTATGTTCAAAGACCTGTTTGAATTCCTCGATGCCGATTGTTCTGTTCCTAAAACAGACTTCTTAAAGAAGTTCTTCGACAAGATCCAAGATTTCGCCTTCTTTGATGACCTCGATAAGGTCTGCTTGAAAAATGAAGGTCGTGGAGTTTTAGACCTTATTTATATGGGTTCATATAAACCGGTAATAGAAAATCTGCTTTTGGCCAAGGGGCTGAATTACGGTTCATTACCAAAAGGCCTTCTAAAGTTTCACAAATACAGTAAAGGTGCGCGGACTCCTCTTGAGGAGCATATGGCAGAAGGTGCTTTGTATGCCACCGGTACAGATAGGAATGTACATCTGCATTTTACCGTTTCAAATGAGCACTTGGCAATGTTCACTTCTTTGGCAGAGTCCAGTAAAGCAGCTATGTCAAAAAGATACGGCGTGACATTCGACATTAGTTTCTCCGAGCAAAAACCCAGCACTGACACCATCGCTGCCGATGACTTGTTCCAGCCTTTCCGTGACGAAAAAGGGAACATAGTGTTCCGTCCCGGTGGTCATGGCGCTTTGATTGAGAATCTGAATGATATTGACTCTGATATAGTTTTCATTAAAAATATCGACAATGTAGTTCCGGATCATATCAAAGCAGACACAGTTACTAATAAAAAACTGATTGCAGGTGTTTTGGTAAGCGTCGAGAATAAGATTTTCGATTTCCTGAGACTACTTGATTCAAGAAAATACTCACGTCAACAGCTTCTGACAATGGCAGTATATCTTCATAAGATATTGAACTGCAAACGTGACGGAATTGAAGAGATGGACGACCTATTGTTGGCTAATTTCCTGTATAAAAAATTCAACCGCCCTATTCGCGTATGCGGTATGGTGCAGAATTCAGGAGAGCCGGGTGGTGGCCCATTCTTGACACGTAACAGTGATGGCACTGTTTCTCCACAGATTCTGGAGAGTTCTCAGATTGACATGAACGACGAGAACAAGAAGGCTCTGTTTACTCAGGGCTCTCATTTCAATCCTGTCGATTTGGTTTGTTCACTGCGTGGATATAAGGATGAGAAATTCAATCTTACGGACTATGTGGATCACTCTACAGGCTTCATCTCAAACAAGTCCAAGAATGGTCGCGAGCTTAAGGCATTGGAACTTCCGGGTCTTTGGAATGGAGCGATGAGCTATTGGAACACTGTTTTCGTTGAGGTTCCGCTCTCTACGTTCAATCCGGTGAAGAATGTGAATGACTTGCTCAGAAAACAGCATCAGCCAGCATAAAGAAATGATTAGTGAAATTACCGGTAGCATATTTTTTACCGGTGATTTTTTTTGCTAACTTCGCGGGCGAATTGCGGTAATAGCTCAGTTGGTAGAGCGTTGGCTTCCCAAGCCGAAGGTCGCGGGTTCGAACCCCGTTTACCGCTCAACAACAAAAAAAAGGAACTCGAATGAGTTCCTTTTTTTTGTTGATTATTGTTTTACTCAACTTCGAGAGTGACAATACTCAAGGCTGGCATTTCAACAATTAACGCGCCGGTTTTCTTGTCGATCTTGGCATCCTTGAATTCAACTAACTGAATCTTGTTTGGAGCCTCGAAGGTGTTGTAATCTGTTGCTTTGGCAGATGAAAGGATGGTGCCGGTTACCTTGTTGGCTTTGAAGCCCTGAAGGTTTACAGTAACAGTCTGAGCCTCGTCAACCTTTACATTTGAGAGTGAGATATGGAGCTTGCCGGATTTGTCCTTTGAAGCTGTTGAGCTGAACATTGGAAGAGGACGAGTTGCAGACTCATCAGGATTGGCAGCATAACGCTCGTTTGGAACGAGTTGCACATCGCAATTCTGGATATCGGTAGGAATGAATTTTGCATCCATATGAGGCTTGTACATCTTGAAGATGTAATAAGTAGGTGTAAGAACCATCTTGTCGTCCTTAGTCAGAACCATTGACTGTAGAACGTTTGCTACCTGAGCTATGTTACACATCTGAATTCGGTCGCAATACTTGTGAAATACGTCAAGAGAAAGAGATGCTACGAAAGCGTCACGCATGGTATTCTGCTGGAAGAGCTGTGTGCCAGGCTCTGAATCCCACCATGTGCCCCACTCGTCTACAAGCAGAGGAATGCTGTTTGTAGGATCATTCTTACTCATGATAGCAAGGTGCTTCTGGATAGAAGGCTCGATGCCAAGACACTTTCCTAAAGTCCAATAGTATGTGTCATCACTGAAATCGGTTGCAGAACCTTTGCTGCCGCTCCAACCCGATACGGTATAGTAGTGCAGAGAAACGGCGTTCATCATTGAGCCTACTTCCTTTGTCAATACATCTGTCCACTCATAGTCATAGTCGGATGCACCGCTGGCAATCTTGAACAATTTTGTTCCATTGTAATCACGACAATAGGTCTGATAACGACGGAATATGTCTGCATAGTAATCAGGTTTCATGTTTCCACCACATCCCCAAGCCTCGTTACCAATACCGATATATTTAACAGCCCAAGGTTTCTCACGGCCGTTTTCCTTACGAATCTTAGCCATTGGACCGTCTGCGGCATTCATGTATTCAATCCACTGAGCAGCCTCTTGAACTGAACCGCTACCAACGTTTAAACTGATATATGGCTCACAACCAAGTATCTCACAAAGGTTCAGGAACTCATGTGTTCCAAAACTGTTGTCTTCTACTATACCACCCCAGTTGTTATTTACCATACGGGGACGGTTTTCCTTTGGACCGATACCGTCCATCCAGTGATATTCATCAGCAAAACAACCGCCCGGCCAACGCATAACAGGTATGCTCAGCTCTTTCAATGCATTGAGCACGTCATTACGATAACCCTGAGTGTTAGGAATCTTAGAATCCTCTCCTACCCAAAGACCACCATATATACATGTTCCTAAATGCTCAGAGAACTGTCCATAAATGTTTTTGTTGATAGTACTACCCGCTTTGTCGGCATGCACCGTAACGGTTACATTCTGTTTTGCTCCAACTGACAATGCTACGGTCAGCGAAAGCAAGAATAATAATTTCTTCATAAGTTATTATTTGATATATTAATTGTCGTTTGGCAAAGATAGTGCAAGCCGAGAGTAAAGCAAAAAAATAAGCTCGTTTATTTTTTTGGCTTTACCGAGGCGCCGCCTATATTAGAGTCGTCAGACTCAAAGATAGGCATAAGCAAGGGAATAGACCAAAATGAACAACTCAATATATTATTCAGAGGCGCAGCCCATCTTGACTCCAAACCAAAATAGTGCCAATACCCACCAAATTCGAAAAATCAAAAAAACAACATAATAACAATCGAACAGTATGATAATTAAATAATACCAACTAATTTTGCCCGAAATAAAAAAATCAAGGTATGTCTCAAAAGAACAATTCCTCACTGTTTATAGCATTATTCGCCATCTTGCTTATGGCGCTGATGTTTCGCGGACTAAAACTGTTTATCTCACAACAGATCAAAGCCGATGACTTCAAAATCTACGTCACCGAAAAATATAACTCAGACATAATAATAGATGAAATATCCGCACATGACAAGAATGCAAAGCTATTAGGGCTGAAGCTTCTTTTAAAAATACGCAAGTATGATGACAATGTAAATACAGGTTGTTACACCATAAGAAAAGGATTCAGTGCCAGAAACATAAGCGACGTATTGACATCAGGTTCTCAAACACCGGTAAAAGTGGTAATCAACAGTACTCGTACCGTAGACCAGATGGCTAAGATGATATCTCAGCAACTGATGCTGGATTCGACACAGATATCAAACCAACTGAAGGATTCTCTGTTTTTGGATTCTATCGGTTACTCTCCTGCTACGGTCTTTTCGTTGATAATTCCCAATACATATGAATTTTATTGGAACGTGTCAAGCGAAGGTTTTATGAAAAGGATGGTGAAAGAGCATGACAGTTTCTGGAACGAATCGAGAAAAGGGAAAGCCGCAGAAATGGGATTGACCCAATTGGAAGTGATGACATTGGCCTCAATTGTTGAAGAGGAGACTGTAATAAGCAATGAACGTCCAATCGTAGCGGGGCTCTATATGAACCGTTTGAAAAAGAACATGTCTCTTCAGGCAGACCCTACTGTGATATTCGCGCTCGGAGGAGAGCGTCCGAAAAGAGTATTGAATGTGCATCTGAAGATAGACTCACCTTATAATACATATAAGCATACCGGATTGCCTCCTGCTCCTATAAGATTTGTCAGCACCAGCAGTATTGACGCTGTTCTAAATTATGCACACCACAAATATCTATACATGTGTGCAAAAGAGGATTTCTCCGGTTATCATAACTTTTCAGCTACCCTCTCAGGACATAACATAAACGCAATCAAATACCAACGGGCTCTCTCTGCAGCAAACAGACGAAAAAAATGAGAGCCACATAATATATGCGGCTCTCAAAAAGAGGATTTTTATCCTTATCGAATAAATACTTTCTTACCATTTACTACATACAAACCTGAAGGCAGATTCTTCAAACCTCCACGAGTGGTGCAGTTCTGCTTCTGTCCCATGATATTGTAAACGTTTACAATGTCTGAGTCATATTCATTAGGTTCAATATATATATTTTTGGTTTCCGTTTGTATCGCATAAGCCTTGAATGCTTCTCTAACACTCAAGTAGGCTGGTTTTGCCGAGAAATCAGGATTAAACAAAAGAGGCTTCGTATTCTGGCTATCGTCAATCCAAGAATGGGCATCATCAGTACCCCAAACAACCATTGACGGAGCATTGTCATGTGATATGATTATTTCTGCCAAGCCGCCATACTTCTCTCCCTGTTCTTTTTCAGAAGCTCCTCCCAGAGTCATATCCAACTCAGTGATTATACATTTCAAACCTATCTTCTGAAACTCCTCAAATGTCCTGCTAATATCTGCAAGGCTGACATTTCCAACAGAAGTATGTGTCTGCAGGCCCACTCCGTCAATTGGAATTCCGTCATCTTTCAAACGTTTTGCAAGATTATATAGAGCATGAGTCTTTCCAACTTCCCAAGACGGACTTCCCTGCCAAGGTCCTACATTATAGTCATTGAGATATAATTCAGCATCGGGATCAGCCTGACGAGCCCATACGAATGCAGAATCGATAAACTCCTCACCTATAACATATTTCCAAACAGAATTGTCTCTTAGTTTATATGAGTTCATATCAGGCTGATTGTCATCCAAACACTCGTTAACAACATCCCACTGGATGACCTTTCCGCGATAGTGTCCGGCTACATTAAAGATATGATTCTTCAATATATCCAAAAGCTGTTGTTTGGTCCAACCCTTATCATTGGTTGCAGTTTTTCCGTCGCTGCTAACCCAAGTTGGTACCTGACTATGCCAGCATAAGGCATGTCCGCGTACATACATGTTATGACTCTGAGCAAAAGCAACTACATTGTCACCACCGCTATAACTGAAGCTGTTTCTGCTCGGTTCGGTAGCATCAAACTTCATGGCATTCTCACAAACTACCATATTGAAATTGCGATAAACGGTCTGGGCCATCCTGTCATTACCGAGTCCCGGGTTAACAGCTACACCAAGATGTTTACCAACCTGATCAGCATAAAAACGTGCAGTCTGAGTGGGATCAGTATAGTCATACATATAATCTATTCCTATAACCTTGATATCATCAATATAATAGTCTCCTTTATAGGCACTCATACCGAGTCTCATGACTGTTTTTGTGTTAGTTGCCTTTGAGATGCTATATATTCTGGTTTGCCACACTCCTGCCGTTCCTTGAGATACAGGAGCAGCATCAGAATAAACTTTAGTAGAACCAAAGTAAACAAAAAATCTGCTACTGCGTGAAGCGCCGTCAGCAGTGGTACGGAAAAACTTGAAAGATACACGATCCTTTCCCTCTGTAGCTGTCTTTGAAGTCATACCGTCAGGTAATGGTATCTCAACAAAGAGTTCCTCGCCTGATGTCTTCACATGAACAGCAAGATTTAATGAATTTTTTGGGTCTTTTTCAAGCACTGCACTCGAATATGATGAAGGATTTCCCAAATAGTCAGTTACTCTCAACGAATCTCCGGCATTAAATCCGCGAAAATTTTGAAGCAATAATGAGACATCGGCAGCTTGAGTACCCCCATAAAACAGAACGCACAAAAAAAGTAGTAAGATTCTCCTCATAAGTTAGTAATAATTGTTTAGTTCTTTGAGATACAAATATACTTAATACAAACGATATAAAAAAAAGACAATAATATTTGTCCTTAGAAATCAATTTTAAATTCAAAATCAGAAATCTGACTTATCTTAATATTACAGCACAAAAAAGCTGCATCGGTGATGTGATGAGAACTCCGAGAAATTAAGATTTGAGTGCCCTCTTCCTTTGTAATCCACCGGCCTAAGGCTACCCTTTTCGGGGCGTGGCCCGCCATCAGAAGCAGAAGCTGATCCTCGGTTTTCCAAATACTATTGATGAGTCTCCCTATCTAGCCCGATGCAGCTATACAAAGATAGTCATAAAAACGAAAAAAGGAACCTTTCAGCTCCTTTTTTTTCTACTCGACGAGATATTTTTTACTTTATCTTCGATACAATAGCCTTAAATGCCTCTGGGTTGTTCATTGCGAGGTCAGCAAGAACCTTACGGTTTATCTCGATACCTGCTTTATGAATAGCTCCCATCAACTGTGAATAGTTCATTCCCTCAAGACGAGCAGCAGCATTGATACGCTGGATCCACAAAGCGCGGAACTCTCTCTTCTTAGCCTTACGGTCACGGAAGGCATAGGTAAGACCTTTTTCCCAAGTATTTTTAGCAACGGTCCATACATTCTTTCTTGCACCGTAGTAACCCCTGGTAAGACCTAAAATTTTCTTTCTCTTTGCTCTAGAAGCAACGTGATTTACTGATCTTGGCATAGTTTGTTTCTTTTTTGAACGTTAGCGCCGTTCTTTCGGACTTTAAGCTAACAATTCGGTTAATTAATCTTTTACTAATCTCAAACGGGTTATCTCAAGCACAACAAGTCTTTAACCTGTTTAACGTTTGTCTGGTCAAGTATTGTAAACTTAACCAAATTTCTCTTACGCTTATTGCTCTTCTTTGTCAGAATGTGGCTGTGATAAGCATGTTTTCTCTTGATTTTGCCCGTTCCGGTAAGAGCGAATCTTTTTTTGGCACCGGAATTAGTCTTCAACTTCTGCATTGTTTTGAAACTTTTAGTTTGTTATTAACGACACGCTCCATACCGTAGCGTGCAACTTATTATCATCCTTTATCCAAATCAGCCTTTGGCTCAGAGCTTTCAACAGGCTCTTTCTTAACTACACTTTTCTTTGGAGAGATAAATATTATCATCTTCTTTCCTTCAAGCATAGGTGTCTGCTCCAACTTTCCGTAATCTTCAAGGTCTACTACAAAACGGGATAACAGTTTTTCGCCCTGATCCTTGAATAGTATCGAACGGCCTTTGAAAAAGACATATGCCTTAACCTTGTCTCCATCCTGTAAAAAACCTATGGCATGCTTCAGTTTAAAATTGTAATCGTGATCATCGGTTTGAGGACCGAATCTAATCTCCTTAACCTCAATCTTAACCTGCTTGGCTTTAGCCTCTTTTTGTTTCTTCTTTAGTTGATAGATAAACTTTGAAAAATCTACTACTCTGCAAACCGGAGGTACTGCATTAGGAGAGATCATTACCAAATCCAACTCCTTCTCATCAGCTATTCTAAGTGCTTCACGAATAGGCACCACTCTTGGCTCTATATCGTCACCTACTATTCTAACCTCTCTGGCACGAATCTGCTCATTTACAAGATACTGTTCACTCAGACCGTCTTTCTTCATTCAGGCGTATTAATTATTTTTTAGTTTATCTATTATCTAATTCTATTTACTTTAGCGGCCGCAAATTTACCATTTATTTATCATATTATTAACCTCTTCTGCAATTTTTTTGCCGAAATCATCGATTTTCATGTTTCCAAGGTTATCAGCGCCCTGCTTGCGAACGTTAACTTCACCATTTTGAGCCTCCTTTTCACCTACTACTAACATATATGGAACATGCTTAACTTCGTTATCACGTATCTTCCTTCCAATCTTTTCATTACGGTCATCTATAAAGGCACGTACATCATAACGTTCCAATATTTCCTTTACCTGGAATGCATATTCATTTGCCTTCTCTGAAATCGGCAATATGGCAACTTGATCAGGCATTAGCCACAACGGGAACTTACCTGCTGTATGTTCAATGAGGACAGCTACAAAACGTTCCATTGAGCCGAAAGGTGCACGGTGTATCATTACAGGACGATACTTTTGATTGTCTGAGCCGATGTAATCCAACTCAAAACGTTCAGGAAGGTTATAGTCTACCTGTATGGTACCTAACTGCCAACGACGACCTAATGCATCCTTAACCATAAAGTCAAGTTTTGGTCCGTAGAATGCGGCTTCACCATATTCTACTCTGGCTTTCAAGCCCTTCTCCTGACATACTTCCAGAATAGCAGATTCTGCCTTCTCCCAAACTTCATCGCTACCTACATATTTCTCATGGTCATTAGGATCTCTGAGAGATATCTGAGCCTCGAAATTCTCAAAATCAAGAGCCTTGAATATTATCTGAATGATTTCAAGAACACGTACAAACTCTTCTTTTACCTGATCAGGACGGCAGAAAATGTGTGCGTCATCCTGAGTAAAACTACGTACGCGGGTCAGTCCATGGAGCTCACCACTCTGCTCGTATCTGTAAACAGTACCGAACTCGGCTATACGAAGAGGCAATTCCCTGTATGAACGCGGCTGTGATTTATATATCATGCAGTGATGAGGACAGTTCATCGGCTTAAGCAGATAGCTTTCACCCTCTTCAGGAGTAGAGATTGGCTGGAATGAGTCTTTTCCGTAGTGATCCCAGTGGCCTGATGTTACATATAGCTGCTTGGAGCCGATATGCGGAGTGATAACCTGCTGATATCCGTATCTCTTCTGGATACGTGACAGGAAATCCTGTAGACGCAGTCTCAATGCTGTACCTTTTGGAAGCCAGATAGGCAGTCCCTTGCCAACCATATCACTGAACATAAACAGTTCCATCTCCTTGCCTATCTTACGGTGATCGCGTTTCTTGGCCTCTTCAAGAAGAATCAGATACTCATCAAGCATCTTTCTCTTTGGGAAAGAGATACCGTAAACACGGGTCATCTGAGGACGTTTCTCGTCACCACGCCAATAGGCTGCGGACACTGCTGTCAACTTAACGGCTTTAATGGCTGACGTGTCAACAAGATGAGGGCCACGGCAAAGGTCCGTATAGTTGCCCTGTGTATATGTAGAAATGGTGCCGTCTTCCAAATCGGCAATAAGCTCATTCTTATAGTGCTGGCCACGTGACTCAAAGAACTTGATGGCATCGGGTTTGGATATCTCCTGGCGAACAAGTTTCTCCTTTTTTTGGGCCAGTTCCATCATTTTGTTCTCAATGGCATCGAAATCACTCTCCTTAAGTGAAATGCCTTCCGGTGGCATTACATCGTAATAGAAACCGTTTTCAATGGCAGGTCCTATACCAAACTGAATACCTGGATATAGTTCCTGCATGGCTTCAGCCATCAAGTGGGCACTGGTATGCCAATACGCATGTTTGCCCTCTTTATCATCCCACTTGAAGAGCTTGAATGAGGCATCTTCTGTAATAGGGCGATCGAGTTCAATAATATTGTCATTGACACTGCATGCCAACACATCCTGTGCCAGCCTCTGGCTTATGCTCTCTGCTATTTCATATCCGGTAACGCCATCTTTGTATTCACGTACCGATCCGTCCGGAAAGGATATCTTTATCATAATTATTTTACAATCAATTTTCAAACCGCAAAGTTATCAAAAACTTTTCATTATTAAAATCTTTACACCCATCAATCTGAAGAGAAGAATCTTTTTATAATGTTATAAGCGGAATATATACCTAGTTCTCCTGCTTTTCCAAGATCTTTTACAGCCTCATCAATACGATTTAGGAAAACCAGGACCAAACCACGGTTATAATATGCCTCGGCGAAATCTTTATCCAACGAGATGGCCTTGTCAAAATCAGTAAGCGCAGAATGGTAATCGCTTATCATGGCTTCAATGGTTGCCCTATTGAAGTAAGCATATGCGAACTGAGGCTCAGATTCAATCACTTTCGTCAGGTCATTAATGACCAATTGGTAACCGGGATCACTCTTGGTTTTGTCAATAGCAGAAGAGCCGGTCTTTAGATCCATCGACTGTTCCGCTTTGTTCAATTCTATCATCTTGCTCCTTACCATGGCTCTACAGAAACTGGCGGCCCAATATGAGCTGTTGATAGAAAGAGCAGAAGTCAGATCGTTTTCAGCAGAAGTAAAATCCTGCAAAAGATAAAAATCCAACGCTCTGGCAAAAAAGTATTGTGGATCATTAGGATGCTCGGAAATACCTGTAGTCTGTCTGTCTATATCTGCAAAGAGATTGTTTATCTGAGATTCCGTCAAAGAGATATCGCTGTTAGAGATATACAGTTTCGAAAAGAAGGAGCTTGTGTGGTTCAAACGATCTAGAGTAGCACTATATTGCACCCTATCCATATCACCGGTCTTGATATAATAAGATAGATGATACTGCGGTAAATACCTGACTTCAATATTTCTGTATTGTACTTTTCCTCTATAGTCGCTTGAATATCCTGTTACATTTTCCTTATCGTCTGCTACAATTATCTTCTTATAGTTTCGAACATTCTTATCGGACTGTTTTCTTGTCTTTTCTTCATCGAGGTCATCGACTTTACTATCATTATTTCCTGAAGCATTATTGAAGCGGCGTGTCTGATCCTGTAATACAACCAGTTGGTCTGCATCACCCCCTGCTCTATCTCCGATTTTATAACGAGCTTCAGAACGAAGCGAATATCCGGCAATGAAATCTGGATAAGCCTCTATGACCTTCGAATAGTCATTTATAGAGCCTCGAATATCTCCTGTCGTGGAACGCAAAAGGCCTCTGTTGAATATGGCCATATAATTATCCGGCTCTGATTCTATGACGACATCAAAATCTTCAATGGCACGATTGTCATCACCAACCTGGGCACGTAGAAGTCCTCTGTTATAGTATGCTAGTATATTATTTACATCCGTACGTATAGCCAGGTCATAGTCAGAGAGAGCCCCACGAAGATTGTTACGATAATAACGGACAAGTGCCCTATTTACATAAAATGTGGAGTTATCGGGTTCGAGATAGACAGATTGGTCCATATCAGACTCAGCAGCCTCATACTGCTGCATTTCAGCAAGATATATTGCTCTTGCATGATATAGTGAGGCATTGTACTTATCTGTCGATATTGCCTTGTCTATCCATTGGATTGCCCCTGCAGTATCGTTTCTGTTCCATAGGATATCGGAGCGCATGGACATAGCCGGAGAATAATTGGGAGAGATGGAGAGCAAGGTGTCAATAGAAGAAAACGCTTCATCAATACGCTGCTCTTTTATCAGACATAGAATATAATTATGCCAAAAGGATGTATTCTCGGGTTCAAACGAGATTCCTTTACGATAGTCCTCTATCGCATCTTTGAATTTTCCTTGATTGATACGGGCCAGACCGCGTACTTGATAGCAATCTGCCACAAAAGGATTACGCTCTATTGACTTGTCACAGTCTTCTTCGGCTCCTTTATAATCTTCTAAGTAGAGCTTTGCAACGGCCCGATAAAAATAGGGCTCATAGAGAAATGGCTTTGCGTTAATTACCTGATTGAAATACTGTATCGAAAGAACATAGTCTTCAAAATAGAGCGCATTTCGTCCCACAGTAATCATACGGTCTGTGTTGATTTGCGCCGACATCGTTGTTCCGAAAAGCAATACTAGTAATGTCGAAAGCAAAAGTCTCAAACGAGCCTTTCTGCACATAGTGATTACTTTCTTGCGTTCTTCACCTTATAGTCGCAAGAGAACTTGCCTGAAGCTAAAGAATTTAGACGGCTTTTATTCATTTGACGACGAAGAGGAGACATTCTATCAATGAAACATTTTCCGTCAAGGTGATCTATTTCATGTTGTAGCACTCTTGCAGGATATTCATCCAACCACTCTTCGTGCGGTTCAAAATTTTCATCTAAATATGAAATGTGTACACGGGAAGGACGATTTACCTTCTCATGGATACCGGGAAAACTGAGGCAGCCCTCTTCAAAGGAGACGACTTCTCCATCAGTCTCTAAAATGCGGGGATTGATATAAGTCTTAAAGAATCCCTTGTATTCGGGTTTATCTTCCGACACGACATCCAAATCCACAACGACCAAACGGATAGGCAGTCCTACTTGTGGAGCAGCCAGACCAACGCCATCGGCTTTCTTCAATGTCTCAAACATATTTTGAATAAGCTCCGACAACCCCTCATAATTACGGTCTATGTCTTCCGCTACTTTTCTAAGGACAGTCTGCCCATATATGTATATTGGTAGTATCATATTCTATTTATTTATTTTCGACTCTAAATAAGATTCTAATATTATTGTAGCACTAATCTCGTCCACCAAAGCTTTGTTTTGACGTGCCTTCTTTCCTATTCCGGAATCTAGAATTGCCCTTTGAGCCAATACAGAAGTGAATCTTTCATCAAAAAGCACAATTTCTTTTTCAGGGTAAAGCCGTCCAAGTTTATTCACAAACGGACGAATGTATTGAAAACTTTCAGAGTCTTCACCATTCATATTTTTCGGATAACCGACTACAACGACATCTACGGCCTCTTTTTTGAAATAAGTAGCTAAAAAATCAAATAACTGGTGAGTCGGAACAGTTCCCAACCCGCCAGGTATTATTTTAAGAACATCAGTGACAGCTATCCCTGTCCTTTTCGTTCCATAGTCTATTGCCAGAACCCTTCCCATATTAAATCAAAGATTTATCAGGATGAGCGGACAATACGGCACTCACTATCATTTTTTGTAAAGAATCCAAGCAGCTTGAAAATCTTGATTGTCCGGATACTTTGCCTTAAACTTACCACGAGCATATACTGCATCTTCTTTAGTATCGAAGCTTTCACATATTACGCGATATGTCTTTCCAGCCTCATTAACTACTACTACTGCAGGATAACCGTCATTGATAAGTCTCTGACGTAATGCATCGGCATTGGTTTTCAGTGAGAAACTGCCGCATACTATACTATAAGCCTTGAGATTGGCATCACCTGAAACTACAGTAACTTTCTCCTCACGGACAGGAACATTAGCAGCATCTTCAGATGAGGTTTGAGGCGTTGCTGCAGGAGCAACAACCGGAGTAGTCTCAGTTTGGACGACATCCTGCTGAACAGCCTTTTCATAAGCCTGTTTATAAGCACTTTCTGTTGATTTGCAGGATGACAGTATAACAACTGAACCTACAATAAGCAAATAACAAAGATTCTTTTTCATATTAATTTGTATTTTACTTGATTTTCAAAATTTCGAAGCAAAGTTACGGAAAAAATAGTCAGACAATAATTTTAAAGACAATTTATATTAGCACCGCCTTCAAAAGAACAACTAAATACCATACTTATTATTGTCAATAGAACTGCCAATAATCCATCTTAGCTTCGCCGGAGAAGACAAAATAAATGGTTTTCACTCCTACCGGCATATACAGCAATGGTACGGTAACTTCTTTCCAGAATTTATTCTTCGGTAACTCAACATAACCTAAGACTGCTGAAGCGGGTCCGGATAAAGCTCCAACGCAGATTTTTATGACTCCTCCGGAATAGTTTCCTGAGATTTTGGCCGTAAAGTATTCGGGGCCATTTTGAAAGTCTACATTTGCCACTCCAACCCAGGAACCTGCGTTTTTGGTACATAGATAAACCGCTGTACTAGTTTTGCTTGCCAACTCGGTAGTAACTCCATATTGCCATGTCATAGTCTCGGCCTGCACACGCTTGTAGGGATCAAGGTTGTTTGTTTTCTTATTTGTACCCTTACTAGTTCCGGTTACCGGTTGAATAGTTCCGTCTGCATTAACAGTCGCATAATCGGCATGAGTGCTTCGGTACCCCTTGCTGCCTATCCCCATCTCATTCTGCAAATCGAGTGTATGATAAAACAGATAATATTGTTCCTTAAACTTAAACAGGGCATGATGATTATTGCCATAACTGTTTGCGAAAAACTCTCCTGGGTTATTGAAAAAGACTCCTTTGTATGTAAACGGACCCATTGGATTATCACTGGTCATATATGCAATTTTTGCATTACCCGGATTTGGACAGTTCCAATTGGTACAATAACTATATACATATTTGTCTCCTATCTTATTTATGCCTGCATCCTCAAACAAGTATGGAGGACGTATCGTTACTGGATCGGAAGCCAGTGATATCATATCCAGATTCAGCTTAACGACTCTTGCAGAACCGGGATCACGTGTCTGTTCTTCGGTAGGATTATCGACTAGCCCACCACCGAAATAGAGATAGCCTGTTCCATCATCATCAATAAAGACGGCAGGATCAAAGACCCAAGGGATATTAGAACAGTTTGGAGTACTTCTACTGATGAGTGCCCTACCTATCGGATCCGTCCATGGACCATAAGGAGTGCTTGAAGTGACAACTCCTATTCCATTTGAGCTATTGGCAAAATAGAGAAAGAACTTCTCTTTACCGTCTATTGTTTTATGGCAAGCCGTAGGAGCCCAACTATTCCCGGCCCAAGTGGCTACTCCTTCACTTCCGGCAATGTACATAGCACCGTGGTCCGTCCAGTTTGTCATATCATCGGATGAGATACAACTTATCTTATTGATATTTCCATAAGTATTGGTAGCTATAACACCTTCACCGTCATAAGTAATCTCATCATTTGTCATATAGACATATACCCGGCCATTATACTCCATAGCAAAGGGATCGGCTCCGAATTTATGTGAGATTAAGGGATTACGCTCAGAGGTAGTTTTGTATGAATTACTGTTTACCGTTACATTACTTAAAAATCCGGCCAAAGTTGTATTATCTTTAAGATTTGTACTAACGACCTGTGGATTAAGAATGGTAATACTGTCTATCTGGTTTTGTTTGACTTTGTATGATCCTCCCCCCCTCTGCCAGATAGCTAGAGTAGTATCATTTTTATGAAAAGTGAGACTGTCTACGCTTCTGGTAAAATAGGTCAGCGAATCAGAGTTTCCCCTCCATACAGTAATAGAATTGGATATCTGAGCAGTCACTGTAATCGGAAACGACAACAGAAAAACAGATAGAAATCGAGTAATTTGCTTCTTGATCATGACAACTTATTTAAATTCCTAAATCCTTACGAATGTTTTCAATCTTGGCCTGTGCCTCGGATTGGGTTTTCAAATACTCTTTTTTTTCTTTCAGAGTCAGTTTTGCCTCCATATAGAATTTAATCTTCGGTTCTGTTCCGGAAGGACGAACGGAGACTTTATCCCCAGCTGATGTGAAATACTGCAATACGTTGGATGGTTCGGGCATATCAAGTTTGGTGACATTGCCTTTATCATCTTTCTGTTCCATCAGTTTGAAGTCTTTTATTAGGACAACAAGCTCGCCGGCCATTTTTTCTGGAGGATTAGAACGAAATGCCTCCATCATTTTCTCTATCTCTTCGGCTCCACTCTTTCCGGGCTTGACTACACTGACAGCACCCTCTTGAGAAAAGCCATACTCCATATATACATCCAGCAACAAATCAAACAGAGTCTTCCCCTGTTCCTTTGCAGAAGCAGCAATTTCAGCCATGAGGCTACATGCAGATACTGCATCTTTATCACGGACAAAATCTTCTGCCAGGAAGCCGAAGCTCTCTTCTCCTCCACCGATATACCTCTTCCCCTTTGCATTCTCGTCAGCGATGACTTTTGCAATCCACTTGAATCCGGTATAACAATCAAATAATTCCAAATTGTTTTTTGCAGCTATCTTACTGATCACTTCGGTAGTCACTATGGTTTTGACGACATATTCACGACCGGTCATCTTACCCATTTGTGTATACTTGGTGATTATGTAATACAGGAAGATCATTGCTGTCTGGTTGCCATTGAGAATGACCAATTCGCCATTGTCGTTCTTACAGGCCACACCCAGACGGTCTGCATCGGGATCTGAGGCCATAACAACATCGGCATCTATCTTTTTGGCTAGGGCAAGAGCCATAGTTAAGGCCTCGGGATATTCAGGATTCGGGGATACTACAGTCGGGAAATTTCCGTCCGGTATCATCTGCTCTTCCACACAGTGGACATTGGTGAATCCCCATGAAGCCAATGATCTGGGAATGATAACTCTTCCGCAGCCGTGTAATGGCGTATATACGATACTTAAATCGTGATTGCGTTTTACAACAGCGGGATCGATACAAATGGTTTTTATGGCATCCAAATACGGTTTGTCGACATTTTCTCCGATTATTTCAATCAGCGCCGGGTTGCCTTGGAACTTAATGTCTGAGACTTTGACCTTGGCCACCTCATCAATGATACCCGTATCATGAGGAGCGAGAACTTGTGCTCCGTCTTCCCAGTAGGCTTTATAGCCGTTGTACTCTTTCGGATTATGGCTTGCGGTGACATTAACACCACTCTGGCAACCTAGATAACGGATAGCGAATGATACTTCCGGAGTAGGACGCAAATCATCAAAAAGATAGACTTTTATTCCATTGGCACTGAAGATATTGGCAACGGTCTCAGCATAGAGACGGCCATTGTTACGACAGTCGTGTCCTACTATGACGGATATCTGCTTCTTATCTTTGAAATTGATATTCAAATAGTTTGCAAATCCTTGGGTAGCCATACCTACCGTATATATGTTCATCCTGTTTGTTCCGGCTCCCATGATGCCACGCAGGCCTCCGGTTCCGAATTCCAAATCTCTATAGAATGCATCTATTAAATCAGACTTATCATCTTTGGAAAGTAATTCTCTCACTTCATCTTGAGTCCGTTTATCGAATGAATCGCTCAGCCATTCATTGGCTTTTTCAGTCACCTGTTTGATTAAATCTTCCATATATCTTCTTTCTTTTTTCTCAATATGCAAAAATAACAATTTATTTTTCAAAACCTCGTCCGCACATAATCCGAAGTGTATAATAGACTCTAATCTCTATCTGAAATATGATATAAGAGCGAAAATGGATAAAGCCGAACTTACGTTTTAACTCTTTTGGCAGCATGGTTTGGTCTATTGTTTTGTAGATTTCTGCGATTTTACCTCTAACGGAGATTTTTTGTTCGCTATCCAAGGTGGATGAGTATTGTAGGTAACGACAGTATATTCCTACTAGGTTTTTCCATCTTTCGCTCTCAAATATTGACCTGACTTCAAAGGATACTTTTTCTTCCTTAAGTTTACGCGAGAGACTAAGGTTGGCTTCGATAATCTCAAAACGAGCCATTGTGTTCTGTCTTGTCATCTCCGCACTATGCTGACGGTAAAAATATACTCCTTCACAAAGGGCTACCTTGTCGGAATGGAGATAATGTAGTCTTGTTGTGTTGTCGTCACTGTATAGTCTGCATGTATCATCAAAAGGATAATTCCTATATAATTCAGCAGATGTAATATATAAACCATGAATAGACCAGTCCAAACTCAATATAAATGCCTCTTGCCCACTCCAGAGTCCCTTTGAGGAACGCATCGGATACTTTTGTTCTGTTCCATTATCTTCTTCATAATGGTAACAGAGAGTAAAGAGCACTGACTCAATGGAAGGATCTGAATCATACTTTTCCATCGCTTTTTCCAAACCATCTTCAGACAACCAATCATCACTGTCCACCATGGTGATTGTACGTCCATCGCAGACTTTTAGACCCTCATTGCGGGCCTTCGCTTGTCCTACATTGGTTTTTAGGGTAATGATTTGAATTCGATTGTCTGCAGCGGCATATTCTTGGAGGATATCAGGCGAGCTATCGGTAGAAGCATCATCAATACAGACTATCTGTATATCAGCAAGGGTTTGTCTGATTAATGAGTCCAGACAAGCTCTAAGGTACTTTTCGCTGTTATACACAGCTACCAACAGAGATACTTCGCTCATCGTTTGAACCTGTTTTTAATTTTCTGAAGGACAGTTCTAAGGTAAGAGGTGTATTTCTGTAGATAATACACTGACAAGCAGGTGGATAATGCAACCATAAGCAGCCCACCAACCCAATATACCCAACCATGTGAATACACTGTAAACAAGTATGCGGTTATTATTATCGGCAATTGTAACAAAAACAGTTTTATTGACCTTTGCGAATACTTAAAGCCATACTTAACCGAAGTAATGACCCAAATAATTACAAAGTCAAACAGTCCTGCCAATGCAATTGCAAAACCTGACCATTTCAAACCACCCATATTGAAACACACTATGACCGAATAAACAATAAACAGGTCATATAGAAGTTCCTGCAATAGAAAAGTTCTGGAATCTCCTTTTGAAAGCGAGATATAAGCTACCGGCTGAACTACAGCCTTAAAGGCCAGACTCAAAACCGCAAACTGGGTCATTGGTATGGCCATGATAAATTTATTGGAAAGGAATACCGGTACAATCAAAGGCAGAAAAAGCAAAAAGGATACAATCATCGGCGACATAAGAAGAGAGGAGACCTCAACCTGACTATTTGCCAATTCAAAGACCTTTTCATTGTCCTTGTTAACAGTTGACAAACGTGGGAAATAATCAGCCTCCATAGCCGAAAAAACCAACATACCCAGATATGAGACCAATAGATACCCGGCTCCATAGGCTCCTGTTATCTCTGCATTACCCTTATTCATCAAAAAATAAGATATGACAGACATGGCTCCGGCTCCAAGAAACGCTGCAACAGTAAAGAAAACACCCAGCTTCACCATATCGAAGCCATCGTGAAGTACGGATTTTGAAAAGAGTCTGATTTTATACGGATAAGATCTGAAAGAGAAACTACAGGTTACTGTCACAGAAGCTAATGATACCAGAACAAGTGAAGGGACCAATCCTCTCAAGCCCATCACAATAAAAATGGGGACTGAGATACAGAAAGTTACAATGACTGCTATCAACTGACTTAACGCTATCATTTTCAGTCTTCGAGTTCCTTTTAAGATAGCCATTTCTGCGCCGTTGATGGCCGAAAGTCCCACAACGGGAGACAGCATAACGAAAGACAATGTATATCCCCAGTCGCTGCCGAATCCAAAATAGCTGAAGACAGGTGATAATAGAATACAGAACAACGTTCCTACCACTGCTGTCAGAAAAGCCCAACTACGAACCACCAGAATACTGTGTTCCAACGCGACAGTATCCTTCTGGTCCATATATTCGGATATTTTTTTTACTGCGCTGAAAGATATTCCCAGATCAGTGGTACTCTTGACTTGATTGATAGTGTTGTTATATATCGTATTTATACCGAAACCGGTCGTACCAAGAAGGGATGATACAATCTTGGTTCTGACTACAGTTATTAGAGTGACTAATCCCTGTACTCCTCCGAATACTCCGGTATATTTTACGATGCGGTCGTAAGAAGTTAACTTACCGTCATCAGCTTTCAATATCTCTTTATTTTTATCCGACACACTATCTAAACGTAAAAAGTGTGTAAAAAGTACACATCCACCTCAATAAAACATACCAGATTGCGTTATATCTTTAATTTAATGATGAAACTCTCAATTATTATTCCGGTTTATCAGAGCAAAAAATATATCGACAGATGTATTGACAGCGTTTTGTCTCAGTCTTTTTCGGACTTCGAGATGATATTGGTTGATGATGGATCGACAGACGGATGTGCTGAGATATGCTATGAAGTAGCCCAAAGGGACTCTCGAGTAAGAGTATTTCACCGCAGTAACGGCGGACTGAGTGCCGCAAGAAATACGGGCATTGATATCGCATCGGGAGAGTACATTACTTTTATTGACTCTGACGACGAGATAGCGCCTGATACTCTGCAGGCAAATATGAGGCAATTGGAAGTGGACCCTCAAATAGAGCTTTTGGAATATCCTGTAGATATCCACCATGGAACAGAAAAAGCAACAATCCTGATGTTCTCAGAAAAGACGGTTAGTGATTCTGTTGTTTTTACTGATTGGGTAAATTCTGAGGGGTATCGTCATTGTTATGCCTGGAACAAAATTTACAAGAGATATCTTTTTGACAATATCCGTTTTCCTGAAGGTGAGACATTTGAAGATGCGGCAGTATGTCCATTAATCATTGAAAAGTGTAAGGCTATCAAATATTCAAACCAGGGTATGTATATCTACCATACCAATTCTCAGGGTATTACAAACAATTATACTTTTTCCGGCCAGGAACCACTCTTTCGCCATAATCTGAGGCTATTCTACAAGGTTTCAGAAATGGGATTAGTGTATGAGAGTCCCAAGCTTTGGATATTATGTCTAAACTTATTGATTGACCTTTTCAGATGTAAAAATACCGACAGCAGATATCTTTCGTCTGCAGTTGCAAATATGGAATCTTGCAAGCCATCTTTAATACCGCTGCTTAAGGCAAGCAATAGTATGAAAGAATCATTCAAGGTCTTCTGCGCCACATTACTAGGTGTGAAACTCATTTGTAGCTTTCTAGGGATTAGAAAAATATCATGATATCAATCATTATTCCATATTATAATCCTGACAGTTCAGGGGTATTGGATGATCTTCTTGAGAGAGCCGTCAATTCGGTCATATGCGAACTAAAAAATTTTCGTCCGTTTGAAGTTATTGTTGTTGATGATGGATCAAAAACCTCACCTAAACATATCACAGACAAATTCAATACTGATGATGTAAGGCTTATCACCCGTTCTCACGGTTGTCTTGGTGCCGCCAGAAACACTGGAATAGCAAATTCGAAAGGGGATATTATTCTGTTTTTAGACGCTGATGACTACTATTTTCCAAACACGCTTGCGGACTGCATCGATTATTTCGAGAAGAGAGATGCTGACTTGCTTATGTTCGACATGAAAAAGTGTTATTCCGATAAGGTGGAGAGAGTTATAATAACTTCACATTTTTCAAGAATGACAACAGGAGACAGATTCATGCAAAGTCACAATTTAAAGGGTAGTAGTTGCAGTTTCATTATCTCAAAAAAACTCATTGATCGTCATCACCTGAGATTTGTCGAGAATACTTTTATTGAAGATGAAGAATATACTTCACGGATGGTTTTCTACAGTAAGCGTTTTATTACTACATGCCGATATGTATATGCCTACTATCAAAGGCGGGATTCAATAATTAATTCCAATGGCTATAGTGATATTGAGAATAGGTCTCAGTGCACGTTGAATATATTGAGAAGACTTGTTGAATTCAGGGATCTGCACTGCAATGAGGAACATACGGGTTTGGATAGAAAAATCAACACATTGGCTCTCGACCATATCAGAAGGACACTAAGAAGAGACGATTGGAAAGAATCGATTATTATTCACAAAACCACACTCTCGACTTTGGGACTTTTCCCATTGAAAAATGGCCGAAACTCCATTAGATATAACTTTTATAAGTTGTTGTCCCGAAACAATATAGGCTTGTCTTTACTTCATCTTATCGAAAAATCGCGTTTATGAGAATATTACTAATAGGTGAATACAGCAATGTGCATTGGACCTTGGCCGAAGGACTTCGAAAGCTAGGGCATGATGTGACGGTTGCCAGCAACGGCGATTATTGGAAAAACTACTCTCGGGACATATCCATTATCAGAAAAGATAATAGCTTATTGGAAAGCTTAAGATACTACATCAGTCTAGAAAAGACATTCTTAGGTTTCAAAGGATATGATGTGGTTCAACTCATAAATCCAATGTTCTTAGAGCTTAAGGCCGAGAGGATTCTACATTTCTATAAGAAGTTGAGAAAAAATAATCATAAGATATTCCTATCGGCTCTGGGCATGGACCACTATTATGTGAAGGCCTGCATAGAGAATAGGATATTTGATTATTCCGAACTTGTTGTGGATGGAAAATTCCGTGATATCGAGGATAACCGCGATGCTGTAAGGGATTGGATAAATGGATACAAGGGTACTCTGAATCAGATAATAGCAGACGATTGCAATGGCATTATTGCCGGACTATGGGAATACTACGAGAGTTATCGTCCTTACTTCTCTGATAAGTTGACATTTGTTCCAATGCCTGTAAAGCCTGGACAACCGGCTGAACGGTTTATTGAAAAATTCGACAATAAGGTTCGCTTTTTCATAGGGATTCAAAAGAGCAGGAATGAATTCAAGGGAACGGATATTCTGTTGAAGATTCTCCTGCGATTGGAAGCTGAATTTCCAGACCGCTGTGTTGTGAAGAAAGTAGAGAACGTACCCTTTAATGAATATCGTCGCATCATGAGAGACAGCGATATCCTTATAGACCAACTATATTCCCCTACTCCAAACATGAACTCTCTGTTGGCTATGTCTCAAGGACTGATTGTTGCCGGAGGCGGTGAAGAGGCGCCATACGCATTGATTGGAGAGAGCAAATTACGGCCTGTAATCAATCTGCTCTGCAAGGAGGAAGAGATTTATGAAACGCTAAAAGATGTGGTGTTACATGCAGAAAGGATTCCACGATTAAAAAGAGACGCAGTCGATTATATCAATCGTTATCATACTCCTGAAATGGTTGCCGAGAAATACTTGGATTTTTGGAAGAGTCATTAAAATTTTATCTCATAGGTGTCGTATACAACCGATCTGCCTCCAAATCCCTCTTTTTGAAATATCAGTCCCTCGTTCAGATATTTTCCTCCGTTTTCTGTTGAGATACCGAAGTCGAAATAGGACTTGCCGGTATACACATCAGCTATCAAATGGGAAAACAGCAAATCCAAAGCACCGTTCTTCTTACCCTCTTCTGAAGCGGCAATATATTGGGCATGAGCAACCTGCTCCGTCTCAAACACTACGGTACCGGCAATAACCTTATCCTCCTGCTTTACAACAAAAAACTTTATTTCGTTTGGGAATCTGCTTTCAAGAAGCCTTATCTCTTCAACCGTATGAACAGGTTTTTTTCCATGACGGCTAGTCAACACTTGAGTAAGAATCTCCCAAAATGATGCTATATCATTATTGAAATCCCCGGCAGATACCGTCAATCCAGCTTTTTCTGCCTTTATCTGTCCGCGTTTTCTCAGTTGACGCACAGGTAATCTGTTACTGCAATCAATAACGGATGAGACTGCACGCTGCTTCAACTTGCCGCCGCTTCTAAAAATAGCATAGAGATCTTCTTCAGAAGGCAATTTGCTATAAATATATGGTATTGGCTTATACGTCCATCTACTGGCTTTTAGTTCGGTCTTCATCCAGTCAATGGCACAACTAAACACTTCCAACACATCAACAGCAGTAACTCCCTTAGAGAATATCAATCCGCCATAGGTCAAACCGCCATGAGACTGTACTGTTGACTCCTCCTTTTTCCAATTAGCAGGTAGCAATGCCAATAGCTGTCCTTGTTTGTAAAACATAAGAGAGCAGTCCACAAAACGATTGGCATGGTAATCCATATAATTGCGTTTCAACAAAAAGGTTCCGTTTTTTGATGTCTTGATAAAATTGTCCCATTCCTCGGAGAGAGATTTGTCAAATTTTACAACCTCTAGCTGTTCATTGAGATATTGTTTGTAGTCATTAATATAACCGGCAGCATTATAAGGATGGGAAGCAAAAACGACGCATACCGTACCTTTTGCAAAATTCTTCAGTTCACACCAAACTCCGGGGGGAATCAAGATGCCTTGTTTTGATGAATCCATATGAACCAGCTCTCTTCTGGAGCCATCATCAACAAGCATATCAAAACTGCCACACACCGGAACTACGACCTCTGATGATTCATTATGAGAATGATTACCTCTGCTTTTACCCTTAGGAACATTGTATATCCAAAAGACTCTCTCTATCTGAAAAGGTATATGGTTTGCACTTTCAGCAAAAGACAATCCCCCCCTATCATCAACTGATTCGGGAAAATCAATAATTCTGCAACCGCGTGGAAGGATTTGAATTTTGTTATTGCTCATACAGCCTCTATTATTTATGATGATAACGCATAAAAACGTTCTTTGTTGTTTTTAGGAAAAAATATCAGTAAAATTTGCAGGGTTCAATTCGAGTATTTACCTTTGTGCCCGCTAAAGGTAGCACGATAGCGGAATTCAGGAAGTTTGGGTGAGTGGCTGAAACCAGCAGTTTGCTAAACTGCCGTACGGGCGACTGTACCGGGGGTTCGAATCCCCCAGCTTCCGCTATCGGAACATTTTGATGGTGCCTTCATCTAACGGTTAGGATACAAGATTCTCAATCTTGGCATACGGGTTCGATTCCCGTAGGCACTACATAAAAACAAGAGAAGAAATAATTTCTTCTCTTGTTTTTATATTTTCAGTTCTTGTTTACTTTACTATAACCTTACTATTATTCACTACTTTATCTTTTTCTATTACGGAAAAATTGTAGACGCCGGTAGACATATTTGAAGTATTGAACTTAACAGAAGTCTCTCCTTTACCGACAGGAGTCTGAGACACTCTCTGACCGGATGATGATGTGATAATAATATTCCTTCCACTATTGTCATTATCACCCAGTTCAACAGTCACAGGCTCACTCTTTAAAACAGGATTCGGGAATATACGCATACTGCCGACAGCTTTTATTTCAGGAACCGCATTTGCTGATTTGTCAATCCTGAATAATTGATGGTCAACAATAAAAGAGTAACCACGATGTTCAGAGAATGAAATACCATTCCCATAATCATTCATATAATCTCTAAAATCATCTCCATATTGGCTCCAGAATGTTGTAGCATCCATCTCAGCACCCCCTACTAAGTAGATTAAATCAGTTGAATTTTCTTGAACACCAAATTGGAAAATATTAGAACCATCTCCTTTAGTAAATACTGCAACTGGAGTGCCTCCAACTAAATATACATAATTTCCTATTTGAAAGAATGAAGTGAATACATAATCAGAAGTAGCTACCACATTTCCGGAAGTACTCATAATCTGGGAATTTGATGCAACATATACAGAAGTAGTCATAACATCCATATTCCCATCGTGATTGTAATCTTCACTAGGCATATCGTCCTGTCTAAAATCATATTTAACCCAATTAAGAGAGAACATTTCATATAAATCGTCGTCATTGAAAAGAGTCTGAGTAACATCAATTGGCAAGCTTTGGTTATTTGCACACTCTAGAAAGCTAGTATTAAACTCATCATCGGCGTCATGTGTCTCCCAGGTGTCCAACAATATTTTTTCCATACGTGTGCTGTATTCCCAGATCTCAAAATTCCCATCTTCATCAGAATCATACCAAGCCGATTGATCACTCGTGAGAATAACATATTCTTCAAAAGTATTACAATTTACACCTGACTGATCATATATAAAATCATGCAAACTGTTATAATTTCCAGGAAGCACAAATGAAGCTGTATCAACAAGCTGATTATAGTAATCAGTAATTATGGTATCTTTAGATTGACGCCACATCTGTGCAAAACCCATCTTCTGTTGAAACGCAGAAGAAACTTGAATTGTTGCAGTTTGAGTAAAATCTTGAGCAAGAACCTTTCCTTCTGGACCAGACTCACCTTCTCCTCCAAGAATCATTGCAGAAGTTGAATAATCTTTAACAAATGATGGATTCAAGAATATTAAAGAATTGCCACCTTCATCGTCATATGGCACTAAGTTTGTAAAACTTTGCGCAAAGCCTATCAATGATACAATTAATAGACTAAATAACAGGGTGAATTTTTTCATAAATACAAGTCTTTTATTAGTTACAGATATCAAATTGAACAAACCGTTTTTCAGTGTTCAAAAGTAATATTAATATTTTTTGTAATATAATTTTTTGAATAGATTATTTACTACATTTGAGCCATTAACCAATTAATAATTCAAAAAAATGAGAAAAACATCCTATTATGGATTATTAGCAACAGCGATGTTACTATCAGTCCCCTGCTTAGCGAAAAATGACATCCCACTGGTTTATGATGTAGAATTTACCGGATCAGAATATGACATTCCGGTATTACCAACACTCGAAGAGGCCCCGATCATCAAAACTCTTCCGAATCCATTTGAATTCTCCAATGGAAAGGGCTCTGTAAAGAAGTTCAAGGATTGGTCACACCGCAGATCCGAGATAGTAAGAGAATTGCAGCACTACGAATTAGGAGACAAGCCTGCTGTATCAAAGGATGATATTGATGTTTCTTTCGAAGGGAATATTCTAAAAGTTATTGTGAAAGCAAATGGTCAGTCTCTCACATTAACATCAAATATCAAGTTTCCTAAAGGCGATGGCCCTTTCCCGGCGATAATAGGTATGGGAGCCGGAATAGGGAGTCTGCCAGCAGAAATCTTCGATCAACGCGGAATAGCTCAGATTTCATTCAACTTCAGTCAGGTTATGTCACATACTCAGAAACGTGGCAGTGAACCTATCAATAAGTTATACCCTGATTTGATTGAGATGGGTTCATATAGCGCATGGCCATGGGGTGTAAGCCGTATTATTGATGCTCTGGAGATATTAGGACCGGAAATCACCAAAATTGACACTAAGCATTTGGCCGTATCAGGTTGCTCCTTTGCCGGAAAAATGGCCTTATACGCAGGTGCATTTGATGAGCGTATTGCTCTTACAATAGCTCAGGAACCCGGCGGCGGCGGTGCTGATTCTTGGCGCGTATCCGAGACTCTGGGTAATGTAGAGACTTTGGGTAACACAAACCACTCATGGTTCATGGAAAGTATGTTCCAGTATGCTGGAGAGAATACAGCCAAACTGCCGATGGATCACCATGAGTTAGTAGCTTTGGTATGTCCACGCGCTCTATTGGTTTTAGGCAACCCAGACTATGAATGGCTTGCTGAAGAATCCAATTATGTGTCATGTGCTGCAGGCCGTAAGGTTTGGGAAAAGTTCGGAATTGAAGACCGTATGGGTTATTCCATCTTAGGAGGACACGGGCATTGTCGTCTTCCTAAAGAACAATACCCTGAGGTTGAGGCTTTTGTCGACAAATTCCTTCTTGGAAAAACTGACGCAAACACCATCGTAACTACGGTTGACAACAAGTTGAAAGATGTCGATTATATGAAATGGATGCCTTGGGCAGAAAAATAAATACTGTAATCCATTAGGTTTATAATCGTTCTTGCTTCCATATAAAGAGTTCGTTCATTGATCGAACTCTTTATTTTTTAGTTTTTCTTGAAGTATCCACTAAATAATAAGCCATAATGGCATATTATTTACATTTTATCATGTCATTGTGTCATATATACCAGTAAATTATATCATAAGTGACAACAATAAATATTGGCATATACTTTGTCTCTATTATAGTGTAAAATTAATGTACAACTAAAAAATAGGAGATTAAGATTATGTTACTTGCAAAGAGAAATCAAAATTACAACCAGAATTGGTTACCAAGTCTATTCAACGACTTAGTTAATGACGATCTGTTCTTTGGTAGAAACTCCGGCAATGTTCCTGCAATGAACGTAGTAGAGAACGACAAAAACTACGAGCTTGAGTTCGCGGTTCCGGGTCTGAAAAAAGATGACCTAAAACTTCAGATTGATGCAGATGGCATAATGTCAATTTCTATGACGCACAAAGAGGACAAAGAAGAGAAAAAGCCCAACTACATCAGACGAGAGTTTGCTTACAGGGAGTTCAATCAGAGTTACATTCTGCCGGAAGATGCAGATAGGGAGAGAATTACTGCAAAAGTAGAAAACGGAGTATTGTCAATCGATGTACCAAAATTGAAAATTGAAGAAAAGAAAACGGCAGTTCAATCAATCACTATCAGCTAAGACAGAGTTGAAAATGAAAAAGCCTTCAGAGCTATTCAGCTGAAGGCTTTTTTTTATTCTACTTGCGGAGCTTTTTTTCGATTTATCATCCATCGTAAATCAGATGCCCATCTCCTAAGCAGCTCATTAAAATCATTCAAATATGAATATGCAGGTATAAGCAACACGGTCAATGGGATAGCAATAAAAGGAGGCAACAGACAGAAGAAAAAGATTGTCCATGACGAAAAAGAGAAAAAAGAAAGTATTAATCTGACCATAAATCTGGCCGAATTATAAAAAGCATCATCTTTAATCATTCTAAGAATAAAAAAGGTCGGCAACCATATTATTATTGTAGTAATCAATGAAAAGACAAAATATGGGAGGCCTAAAAGCACAAGCATTGTTTTACATAAATAATCATTCAGGATATTATCGCTGGCAATGGAATATGCAGATACACCATTTTGAATGCGCCATAATCTTCTTGCATCTATCTGTTGAAATAGTTCACTCGCTCTTTCCCCGTTGTTCTTCTTAAATTCGAGAGCCTCCTCAATAGCATATTTATTCACAGCCTGAATACGCATTAATCCCTTTAGTTTTCCCGACTTTTCTTCTATTTTTTTTATCGCCGCATTAAAATAACTCTTATTATCAGCATGAATCTTTGCGTACTCCCAAACTGCATCATAATCCTCATCATCAGGGACATAGGCAATGAGACTGGACATCTTGGCTGTAAGTATATCACGAAGCATCTGCATTAATATGGGTTGAGCAAAATCTTTGTGCTCGTTCATAAACTTCGTCACATTAATCGGTTCTCCAAAACGGATCAATACGGTTGAACGGTATCTGAAATAATCACCATAATCAATACCAATGGGTAAAATATAGACCGGACGGTCATCACCGCTCTTTTCATAAACCGAAGTCGTTATATGAAAAACACCTTTACTGAGTCTAAGCAATGAATGCATAGCACGGTGAGTTGCCTCCGGGAAAATTGATAGAGGGACACCATCACTCAATATATCAACAGCATGGGCTATTACCTCATCGTTGTGTTTAACCGATTCAATGCCATCTCTGATTCGATAAATAGGCATTAGCTTGAAAAATGTAAGCAATTTGATGACAAACGGCTTCTTAAAAATATCAGCCCTGGCGACAAACACTTTCTGACCTTTAGTCAATGACAATATCACCAATGCATCCATAAGAGCATTTGTATGATTTGTTGCCCAAATTACACTGCTGTTTTTTGGAATATTCTCGGAGCCTTCAATTTGAAACTTGCGATATGAGCGCTTAAGCATCATATCCACAAATATTTTTAAAAAGAAATATTTAAAATTTCCGTCCTGAATTTTTCTACTCATAACTACCCCTTCCTACGTTTAAGCAAATCACTCGTGTCAAACTTGAAGAACCTAAAACCAGTTGCTAGCAATAGACCTGAGATGATATGCCACAAGCCCCACCATGCTGTCACGAAAACCATTCCGCCATTGGCCAAATCCGGAGAGAAAATATGCGGGTTAAACAACAAAAGCAAACCCAATCCGGAATTTTGAATACCAACCTCTATGGTAACAGCACGCCTGTCTCTAACAGATAGACCTCCTATTTTACTCGACACAAAACCAATAATAAATGCAACTAAGTTGTGAACAAACACAATTATGAAAACAAAACCAATAAACTGTTTGAACAGATCGAAGTTACTTGACAACATTATTGCAACAATAGCAATAAACATCGCAATTGAAAAATATCGAATAACCCCTTTCATCTTTCCGACTGCAACGGGAGCATATTTTGCGGTTATCAATCCCAGTACCACAGGGATTCCAATTATCAACACTACCGTTGTAAATACTTGTATCAAAGGAATCTGAAGTGTCATCAATGCACTACCTGCGGACGAGTGTAGATATTTAGTATAAAGCCCTCCCCAGAATGCGAAATTGATGGGAGTAAAAATAGGTGCGCCCAAAGTGGTAATTGTGCTCATCGATACAGATAATTCCGTATTGCCTTTTGCATAAGAAGTCATAAAGTTAGATACCGTTCCTCCAGGACATGATGCAACTAAAATCAACCCCATGGCAAACATTGGTGGTATCAAATCTTTAGTCAGCATCAAAAGCAAAAAGGTAACAGAAGGAAGGAAGAGCCATTGACTCAACAAACCGATAAAAAGAGCACTCGGTTTATTAAAAACTCCTTTAAAAAATTGCGGTTTAAGACCTAATGCGACTCCATACATAACAAATGCCAAAAAAAGTCCCAGAATGCGGGTCCCTGTCTGATTAAAGCTGATTTTCAGCGTATCCAGTTGCAGCAATTGTTCGTACATTTATCCGTTATAATTAAAAAAAATCTCGCAAATGTAAGAATAAAAGGTTTTACTTCCAACAAATGAATACTATTATACCTAAACGGCAGATCAATTTTTATGAGTAACTTCGCAAGGTTTTATTCAGGCTTAATATGAAGATTGTATTGATAGTAATAGGAAAAACAGTTGAAGAATGGCTTAAAAAGGGCATCCAAAATTATGTTGAACGGATTGAACATTTTGCTCCGTTCGAGATTCAAGTCATTCCCGATTTGAAAAACACAAAAAACATGGATACTTCCACTCAAAAAGAACGTGAAGGAGAATCAATAATCAAACTTTTACAACGAGGAGATGATGTTATCCTACTTGACGACAAAGGTATGGAAATGACTTCTGAGGATATGTCTGCATGGATGGATAAGAAGATGTCATTATCGGTAAAAAGATTGGTTTTTATCATTGGGGGACCTTATGGTTTCTCAAAAGATGTTTATGATAGTGCAAACTCGAAACTATCATTATCAAAAATGACATTCTCACATCAAATGGTAAGGCTTATTTTTGTAGAACAACTATACCGCGCATTTACAATAATAAATGGAATGCCCTATCATCATAGTTAATCTAACATTCTCAATATGAGAGATGAAGATATATAGGTAAATGATCGCTGAATGCACCCTGATAACGATATCCGTTATATGTTCTGTATGGCTTCATCCCACCGTATTTCGTATCGGCTTCTAAAAGAAATTCGGCATCACCTATTCCAATCTTGTCTATATGAATAAAACCTGAACCGTTGAGCATACCGGCAGATGTTATAAACTGATCGTATTTATCCCATATACCCTCATAACGATAACTGCCTCCGGCAACATCATCCATCAATGTAACCAATGTATTATCCTTTGAATTTAAGCCCTTGTACCAAGTAACGGCTTGCACTGTTTTCCTAACAGCCTTTTCATCCGGCCCCTCATTCAAATCTCCCATTATAAGAATATTCGCATTCCTTCTCTTTCCAAATACTTGCTCCACAGACTTTTTTAGTACTATGGCTGCTCGTGATCTTAACACCTCAGTCTGTTCTACTCCTCCAATACGGCTCGGCCAATGACAAACATAGCAATCAAGAGTGTCTCCTGATGCAATAAGTCCGCTCACATGAAGGATATCACGCGTAGTGTTTTCACTATATGGTTGCAAACTGACGTTCAACGATTCATTATCAATCATCCTGAAGAACACACGTTTATACATAAAAGCTACATTTATGCCGCGCTTGTCCGGGCAGCGAGTCATTACATAATCATATCCCACATTTTTAAGAGCAGTTCTTCTTGTTAGGTCATTCAATACTGTATCATTCTCCACCTCACATAGTCCGATTATTGCAGGTGATTCCATCTCGTCAATCGATGCGATTACTTTTGATATATTATTGAGTTTATCCCAATATCTACTTTCAGTCCATCTCTTTGCTCCATCAGGAGTAAACTCATCATCATCAGCATCAGGATTATCATTGATATCAAAGAGATTCTCTACATTATAAAACATAACCGTCATGCCACCACTCCAGGCATGACAATAGAATAAAACAAAAATGAATGACAGTATTAAAATTCTTTTCATGGTAAAAATATAAGACAACTATCAATAATCTGTATATCTATAACATCCGGCATCAACCTTATCCTGTTCCAGTCTTGAATTATTCAATAAATCAACCGGAAAAAGATTAATATCATTTATATCGGCAATACCTCGTGCCAAAGATAACGAATCCAATCGAAAATCAAACTGATAATCCTTTATCGATATCTGTCTGAAATTATCGGAAGCGTACAAATCATCATAAACAACATTTGTATATCGCGTGTTGATTGTATCCTTTGACTTTACCAGACAATAGCTTAAGGCATACTCAGAAACCTCATCTTTTGAATAACCCGATAATGAGTCTGATAACAAATCAACGATTTCACTTGAGTGATAGCCTGTAATGATACAATTTTTGAACACAGCACTCTTTAAAGGATATGGAATATCATTATCACTGTTTTTCAATAGGACGGCAACATCACTGATTCCCCAAGGAAAATAATTTGCTATTGTACAGAATGTAAACCTACTCTCTCCGCCTAAGATGCTCACGCAATTGCCTCCACCATTGGTAATCTGTGAGTTAACCACCTCTGAGTAACAGTTGTTCAGCTCCAATACATTTCCTGACATATTATGAATAATAGAGGATCTAATGGTAACTTTCTTCTTATCAGTAACAGATGTATCAGCAATAATTCCATAATTTGCTCCGTGAATATCACAGTAGGAAAACTCATTTTCAAAACTTGAAGAGAGAAGCCTTACACCATCCCATTGTCCTGTAATCAGAT